>CAMBEX010000075.1 GCA_945865865.1 Bdellovibrio sp. ZAP7 | reverse complement strand
TCCATCCACGTTGTAAAGATCGTTTTTTGGAAAACCCGACCGACTCCTTGCCTGTGTTTTTATCGCAGGGCCCGCCAAACACGATGAATGAATTCCGCCCATATCGACCGTGGACACTTCCGTGACGTAACAGCCAACGTAAACGATGTCCGGGGCGACTCCAGTCTGCTCACATTCGCTTCCATTCGCGGCTCCGGGCACCCATCGGCTCACCGCCAGCGTATATTTTCCTTCGCAGCAGTTGGGTCCCGCCGGAATTTCACTCGTGTAGTTGTAGGTGCAGGTGACCTCACCTGAGGCGGCCACAGTGGCGCTGCCCACTGGGGTCACCGTGGGGGAAACCAAAAACGTCTCCGTGTCCTTATCGACCTTGTAGGAAATCGCCGTGGGCTCGGCTCCCACCTCGTAATTCCAATAATGGTAGGGACTCATTTCAAAATACTTACACATCGAGGTCGGCACATTGTAGGCCAGCGACATTCCATGAAAAAAGACGTCAAGCTCGTGCCCTTCGACCACGCATTCGATCGCCTGATCTCCCCACGCCGTTGCCGTAGGATCAACCTCGCACGCGCTGTCCACATTGCCCGCTTTGTGAATATTGATCTTTCCCTTGGCGCACTCAGAGATCTCTCCAGACCCCGACGACGTCGAGCCCTCTGAACCCATGCAGGCAAAAACTTCAAAGCCCTTGCTGTCATCGACCACTCCGACTGTTGTCGTGTCGCCACCGTCTGAGGTTTTTGAGGTCGAGTTCGGAAGCTCCGTCTCGGGAATTGTACACGCGCTCAGCGCGCCTAGGCAGAACAGTGAAGCGAACGAGAAAGCTTTAGTCTTGGACACGTCTTGTCTCCTCTCCAAAGGCCCGCCAGATCCTTGGCGAGATGGTGAGTCAAATCGTAACTTCAGAAGCTAAAAACGCAAGCACCGGGAGGGGTTTCTCGGCACTTCATGCCGATTTTCTTACCCATAGAAAACATCGACAAAATTATGACGTATATTCCTGCTCGTTGAGACCGCTCCACAGAATCCAAAATCCACTGTTCTCACCTAACTACAGACGGTAAAGTTCACCTATGAGCCTATATGACATTGAACTCAAGACGATCGGCGGCGACTCCACCAATCTGGCCCCCTACAAAGACAAAGTTCTGCTAGTCGTCAACGTCGCCAGTAAATGCGGTTTTACCCCGCAATATACCGGCCTCGAAGCACTCTATCGCAAACTCAAAGATCGCGGTTTCGTCGTTCTTGGTTTTCCGTGCGATCAGTTTGGCAACCAAGAACCCGGTAGCAATACTGAGATCGCAGAATTCTGCAAGCTCACCTACGACGTCAGTTTTCCCATTTTTTCAAAGATTGAAGTCAACGGACCGGGCGCCCATCCGCTTTACGCCCATCTCAAGAGCATGCAAAAGGGACTCCTCGGTACCGAAGGGATCAAGTGGAATTTCACCAAATTTCTGGTGGATCGCTCTGGAAATGTGGTGGAACGCATCGGACCGCCCACACTTCCCGCCGCAATCGAAGACACCGTTCTGAGGTTGCTCTAACTTTTTCTTCTGTTCTCCACGAGCTCGCGAACGGCGTCGGGATCGGCAAGCGTTGAAACGTCCCCCAGTTGATCCGTCTCGTCGGCTGCGACCTTGCGCAAAATCCGGCGCATGATTTTTCCGGAGCGCGTCTTGGGGAGCCTTGGTGCCCACTGAATATGATCGGGAGTCGCAATCGGACTGATCTGCTTGCGAACCCATGCGATGAGTTCGAGCTGAAGTCCATCCGATGGAGTCTCTCCGTTTTTTAAAGTTACGTACGCGTAAATCCCTTGCCCCTTGATTGCATGAGGAAATCCAACGACCGCCGCCTCCGCAACTTTTGGATGTGCAACGAGCGCGCTTTCAATTTCGGCGGTTCCAAGTCGATGTCCCGCCACATTGATCACGTCATCCACGCGTCCAGTGATCCAATAGTATCCATCCTGATCACGACGACAGCCGTCTCCCGTAAAATACTTTCCCGGATAGGTGCTAAAGTAAGTCTGAACAAATCGGGCGTGATCTCCGTAAACGGTGCGCGCCTGGCCAGGCCAACTCTCGGTGAGGCAAAGATTTCCCTCGCACGCGCCCTCTAAAACCTTTCCGTTTGAATCGACAATGGCGGGAGTCACGCCAAAAAATGGCCGCGTGGCTGAACCCGGCTTAAGCATTGTAGCGCCCGGAAGCGGAGTGATCATCATTCCGCCGGTCTCGGTCTGCCACCAGGTGTCCACGATTGGGCAGCGATTTTTTCCGACCTCACGGTGATACCAAAGCCACGCTTCGGGATTGATCGGCTCGCCCACGCTCCCCAATAATCGCAACGACTCGCGTGTGGTCGTCGCAAGCGGTGCCTCTCCCGAGCACATGAGCGCTCGTATTGCCGTGGGAGCCGTGTAGTAAATATTAACCCGGTATTTGTCGACAATCTCCCAGTGACGAGAGGTCGTTGGATAATTAGGAACGCCCTCAAACATCAGAGTGGTTGCACCATTCGCGAGCGGTCCATAGACCACGTAGGAATGCCCAGTCACCCAGCCCACATCCGCCGTGCACCAGTAGACCTCGCCCTCGCGATAATCAAAAACGTAGCGATGGGTCATCGATGCATACAAAAGATAACCACCCGTCGTATGCAAAACGCCTTTGGGCTTTCCGGTGCTGCCCGAGGTGTACAAAATAAAAAGCGGGTCCTCCGCATCCATGACCTCCGCTGGGCAGTCAGGAGACGCCGTTGAAACCCTATCGTGATACCAATGGTCGCGCCGTGTAACCCACGCGATTTCCGAGCCCGTGCGTTTCACCACAAGGACACTCGAAACATCCGGACATTTTTGAAGAGCCTCATCCACGTTCGCTTTCAGTGGAATCACTTTTCCGGCACGCAAACCCTCATCAGCAGTGATGACAAAACGACTGTCGCAATCCTGAATTCTACCGGCCAGCGACTCCGGTGAAAATCCTCCGAAAACCACCGAATGGATCGCTCCAATTCGCGTGCAAGCCAGCATTGAAAATGCGGCTTCTGGAATCAATGGCAGGTAAATCGTGACTCGGTCGCCGCGTTTGACGCCCATTTCTTTCAACGCGTTAGCAAGTTTACCGACTTGCTCATGAAGTTCGCCGTAAGTAATTTTGCGCGACCCCTCGTTGGGATTGTCGGACTCCCAAAGAATGGCCACTTGATCCCGGCGGCGCGCGAGATGACGGTCGATGCAGTTGTAGCTGACGTTGAGCTTTGCGCCCTCAAACCAACGAATCTTCACGTCCCCGGTAAAAGAGCAGTCTTTGACTTTCTTCCACGGAGAAAACCAGTCAATGGACTTTGCTTGCTCCGCCCAAAATTCCTCTGGGTCCGAAAGCGAGCGAGCGTAGCGCTCGTGGTAGGTGACTTCATCACAAAGCGTTGGGCCATAGCCCGAGGGCACCTGAAATTTTTTTGGATCTTCCATGGTCTGATTTTAGCTCAGACGTAATCTCAGCGCACCCACTGAATCCTGAAGCGCCTTCCTTTGATTGTGCCCGCGGTCAGGCGATCAAATGCTTTTTGAGCGATTTTCTTCGAGATCGCCACATAGGAGAAGCGATCATGAATTTCAATTTTCCCGATATCCTCGGAGTTCAGCCTGCCGGCCTCTCCCGTTAATGCGCCCAAGATATCGCCCGGTCGAACCTTGTCCTTACGGCCGCCCGAAATGTAAATCGTCACCATCAGGGCTTCGCCCATCGGTTCCATCGCCGACGAATCGTCGTCACCTTGAATCCTGAGGGTTTTGAGTTCGAACTTTGTTCCCGCAAACTGAGCAGCGATCTTTGCTTTGTGTGTGTCTTTCGGAGTGACGAGTGAAACGGCTTGTCCACTTTTTCCGGCACGACCCGTTCGACCGATCCGGTGGACATAGACTTCTGGATCCGAGGGCAAATCGAAATTGACCACGAGGTCTAGATTTTCAACATCCAAACCACGCGCGGCCACATCGGTAGCCACGAGTACTCGCGTGCTCTGGTTTCTAAACTTGGCCATCACTCGGTCACGATCCGACTGCTCCAAATCACCCGAGATTGCCGCACAACTCACACCCGCGCGCTTCAACTCTGGAGCCAGTTCAGCGACGGTTGCTTTAAAGTTACAAAACACGATCGCTGAACCCGGATTCTCGGTCTCAAAAATAGAAATCAACGCCGCAAACTTTTCGTTTTCATCAGTCTTGAAAAATTTTTGCTTAATCTCAGTGTGACTTTTTTCTTCAGTCTCAATCGTGACTCTCGCTGGGTTTTTCTGAAACGATTTACTCATTTTTTCAATCGTCTTGGGAAAAGTGGCCGAGAACAAAACCGTTTGGCGCGATGACGGGGTCTTACTCAAGATCGACTCCATGTCATCTTGAAATCCCATATCCAGCATTCGATCGGCCTCGTCGAGCACGAGACACCTAATGTCACCCAGCTTGAGAGTTCCTCGCCCCAAGTGATCGAGTACACGACCGGGAGTTCCAACAACAACATGAACACGCTTTTGAAGCGCCGCCGCTTGCGGCTGAAAGGGAAGACCACCCGACAAAATCAAGATCTGAAGCCCAGGGTGGCGCCTACCGAGCTTTCGGATTTCGCGCGCAACCTGAGTGCAGAGTTCGCGAGTGGGACACAAAATCAGGGCCTGAAGGGACCTCTCTTGAATCTTGATTTTCTCTAAAATCGGAATCGAAAAAGCAGCCGTCTTTCCGCTTCCTGTTTTGGATTGACCGATGAGATCCCGCCCCTCAAGGAGCAGCGGAATGCTCTGCGCCTGAATAGGCGTGAGTTTTTCGTAGCCTAACTCACGCGTGACTTGGACCAATTGGGCTGAAATTTCCAATGAAGCAAAATCAAGAGACATAGCAAGCGATCATAACACGGGGCACTCAAAATCAGCAGGGCACATTTTGCCCGAAGCCCTGCAAATGCTTACTTGCCGTTTGCAAGCTCAACTGCAAAGGCCACTGCAAGTTTGGCAAAGTGTTCGCCAAATCCCATGTCCAGGATGTTCAGCGTGTCCTCGGCCGTATGAATTTTCCTGTTTTCTTCGCCATCAGGAGCCTCAAACGGAAAAACTGAAGCATAGCCCAGTTCGGTCCAGCTTGCGTGATCGCTGCATGCGTATCCACAATGTGCGTCCACCCAAGGCACCTTCACATAGGTATCGACCAGCATCTTGGTGAACCGAGTGAGACCCGGGTCCACATAATCTGTAATCACGGCGATGTGTTTGGACGCCCCTGGGTACATCGTCATGTCAAACTGAGCGACGGCTACTACTTTTTTGTGGGCCTTTTGGTAACTCTCAGCGATATCCTGGCTGCCTAACAAACCCAACTCCTCGCCCGCGTAGGCCATGAACTCAAGCGTTCGTTCAGGTTGGTATCCTGATTCCATCAGGACTCGAAACGTTTCTAAAACCGTGGCCACACCCGACGCATCGTCATCAGCTCCTGGTGCGATCATGCTACGCTCGTCGCCCGACTGCCAATTGACAGAATCTTCATGCGCGCCGATCACCACAATTTCGTCCGGGCGACTCTTGCCCTGGATCCGAGCGATCACAGAGGGTTGGGCAAATCCGTGTTTAAAGAGCTGCACCGTCACATCGTTGCGATGGTTGGACATTTCCAGAAAGCGATCGCGGATCCAATGAGATGAACCCACTCCATCAAGCGACTGATAAAATCGATTAGGAAAAACGGTCGAAAGCGACTTCACAGAGGCCTCGAGATTACTCGCAGAAACCTCCGCGAGTAGGCGACTCACCACGGCCTGCTCTGTGGGCAGCCGGTCTTGGTATCCAGAAAAAGGTCTCAAAAATTCTGCTTTTTTGACGGGATGATCCGTCACATCCATGAAGCCACCGCAATGTCCCGCATCATGGCTTTTTCGAGAAAGATCCAAGATCTCGCGCTCACTCATCCACTGACGCTGCGTCGGACTCGTTTGAATGAGCCGCGGAGATTTTGCAGCCGAAGCCGATCCGCAAAACAATGACAGGGAGAGAAGTACTGCTCCAGAAAATCCAAATTGAGAAAGCATTCCGAGTCCTTTCGAAAAGCAACCCCGGGCGGGGGCAGGATATTTCGCTCAA
The DNA here is from genome assembly GCA_945865865.1 of Bdellovibrio sp. ZAP7. Classification (GTDB taxonomy): domain Bacteria; phylum Bdellovibrionota; class UBA1018; order UBA1018; family UBA1018; genus CAMBEX01. Next base: position 4,995 of record CAMBEX010000075.1, on the reverse strand, counting down.
GGTAAGGGCAAACGGACTCACTGGCAAGGAGATAGACTTAAACTGACGCTGCGCACGAGCGCCCGCGCGACAGCTCAGGGGATTAACGAGATGCGACTAAAGCGCCTCATTAAATAGTGCGCCAAAGAGCTGTGAACAGCCCCGATGAATGGCCTTACCGGTTGCGGAAATCTTGTCGGCAAGCGCGTCAATGAGCATTTGGGTTGTGACCAAGGGTGCCGCCGTAGACTTGCCCCCAAAAATCGACGTAAAAAAGGATCTCGTGATGCGGCGTACCGCTGTTTTTTGGTAAATCTTTTTTGGAAAAAATCTCTCCGCCTTGCCTTGGGGGTCAAGCGCCTCGAGCTCGGTGTTGATCGAGGCCAGTTCTTTTTCTAAAAACAATCGTCCTCGATTGAAACTCACAAACCCGCTTGGAATCTCCATGCCGTGATCCAATGCAGCCACCAAAACATGATCGATCCGACTATCCACACCTGCATGCTTTTCGAAGATGTCCTCAAAAACAGCCGCCAATCGATGCTTGGCTTCAGGCGAGATCTTTCCCAGATCATCCAGCACCGAGAGTACCCGGCCCGGGCTTGAAGACCCACAAGCCAAAACCATCTGCAAGAATGCGCGGCGCTCGTTGAAATTCAGGGTCGCTGCATTTCCAAAGTCAATGAGCGTCATCCGATAACCCTGGGGTGCTGCCGGATCCTCCATAAAAAAGATGTTTCCTGGATGGAGGTCACCGTGAAAAAAACCAGAATCAAAAATCACCTCTTCAAACCAGCGCTCCAAAAGATCGTAGACCGCACGCCCGCGAAGTGCGAGACGCTCGGCTGTTCCACCCTGCAATGAAATTTTGGATCCGGGCGCCAGGTGGGTCACCAGCACGTCGACCTCTGGAGTAAACTCCCGCGCGCGCCTTGCGATATCGATACCCCGATCGGCGACGTGATAGACTTCGCCCAGATCAAGATTTTGGGCTTCATTTCTGAAGTCCAGTTCCGCCGTAAGCGTCACTTGAATTTTCTTGAGCATTTCGAGCAGGGCCGGATCACGGGTCGCCGCAAGCAACCCCTCCGCCTCTCTCTTTGCCAGCACATCAATCCCCGGACGTCGTATTTTGACGACCACTTGCTGGTCAGATCCCTTCAAGCGCGCACGATGGACTTGCCCTACGGATGCGGCGGCCATTGGAATTTCTGAGAACTCAGAAAACACCTCTTCGATGGGCCGACCGATTCGTGTCTCAATCAAAGTGCGAGCGATCTTTCCGGAGAACGGCCGAATGTCTGACTGAAGCGAGGCCATGGCGCTCGCATACTTAGGGTTTTTGACGTCTCTCCCAACGAGTTGAAAAAGTTTTTGTAGGCACGGACCTGAGCTTTGCAAAAGGGCGGTCATCTGCGCTGAATCTCCGGAAAAAGGCGGGAGATCGAGCTGTGCCAAGACCAAACGAAACTTATCTTCACGGCCCAGTTCCGAAAAATATTTCGGCAAGGCATCCTCTAAAAAGATGGCAAGCTTGCGGTCACTCACTCCAAGGTCGCTCTGGGGATGGGTCAGAGTCATGACTGCCTGGGTTTTGTGAAGTTCGAGCGCGGCCACTTTGCCCTGAACCTCATCGGCAATCTTCAAGAATTCTGAGTCCGGAAGGCTCTTGAGGAAACTGATCCTGGCCTCAACACTTGAATTCCGAAGCTTTGTCGTAACACCCTGAGGGGCTGAGCCATTTTTAAAATAGTCCGACAGACGCTGAAGTCGCGACAATGCGGTGAGGTCCAATTCACCCAGGTCCGCCTGCATTGCAATTTGTCTCAGGTCTTTGCCTTCGAGCACCCATTCCAAGACCTGGGGGTGGCGCGCCAAAACCCCGCGCACATCGTCTGCGGTCGTTGCCGTCGTCTCACCACTGGCGGCAACCAAATCTCGCACAAAAAGCCTAAAGAGCTGACCCTCATGAGTAAGGATCGGGGAATCGGCTGCCGTCTGTGCAACGCCAGAGGCGGCGCCAGGGGCATGAATCGCCGCGGTGTTTGCCGGAGTTCGAACGCTGTTCGAGGGCCCGGCGAAAACGGGCGCGCCCAAAAGCTGGAGCGCCACTCCTAAATATAGCCAACTCCCAATGATTCTCTTGTCGTATCTCACGATGTCACTTCCGTCTTATTTTACCAAGCCAACCCTAAACTGAACGTTTTGGCCGCCGATGAAATCGCGCGACCGTCCTCAAAAGAAAATTTTAAATCCGCTGCGTCTGCCGAAAAAGTCATCACGCGACCGGAACGAAACGCGTAACTCACGACCATTCCATAAGCGAGCTCTCGCTCCGTGGCGCCAATGCTGAGACCCTGTCCGAGCGGTACAAACTTTCCGTAAAAGCTCACGGCGCTCCCCTTTTTTAGGCGATACGAAAGTGTGGGATAAAACTGCGGATAGATCAGACTGTTGTACCCGAACGCCTGATCACTCACGATCATGGTCGTGTAATACGCGCCCACAGACAGGCTCAATCGAAAGGGCTCTTCGGGAAACGGTAAAACATAGCCGACTCGAAAATTTGCTCCCAGAAATCGCGCTGAGATATCAGAACGTGAGCTCGAGAGCGGGAGCGCGGTCGCAAAAAGATTTCCAGAATAATCCCAGGAGGGCGGCGCAAAAAGATTTTGGAACGTAAACCTCGCGGTGAGCGCGGTCATCGAAAAGTCAGGAACCTCATCCTCAGTATAGGAAATCAATGAGTAGCCCAGCGATAGTCCCATGACTTCCGTCTTAGGCTTAAACGCCGCCGCCTGGGCGCGCAGGGTGTCCCACCCAGGAAATCGAATCACCGCTTTTTGAGTTTCGATTTTCTTACCGGGCCCCAGGGCGCCTAGGTGAATGAGCGTCTCCGGTCCTCGGATGTAAACACGAAACCGAATTTCTCGCTTCGCCTCACCTATCGTGGGCTGGTGATTATCCATCGGAAGGAGCAACCAACCCTCGCGGTCCAAGCCTATCGACAGGTCGACCCACGCCCGAAAACCACCTTCCTTCCAAATGTACTCGACCAAAACCGATTTTGAATTGACCTCAAGCCCGGACATCCATGTGCCCACTTCGCCGAAAAGCTCAACGGTCGCCCGAGCATCCGCCTCTTTCGTGCTGCCATCAGGAGTTGCTGATGTGATCTCCGCTCGCGCAGTCACGCCGAGCAGCGCGCCACCCAAAACCAAGAGCATTAAAATGACCGCACGTACGCAGAATCTCAGAAGCATGCTCTCTTGATGGTATCACCGCTCAAGACGCGATTAGAGCGAGATTTCAGCGCGAATTGCGAGCACTGTCGCGTTTTTGACAGCAGGATCCGTGTTGGGATTCATCACATATTGGAAATCCGGCTGTAGCGCAAAGCCGCGGCCCAACTCCGCGCGATAGGTCAGTTCAAAAGCGCTCTCCGAACCATCCACGGGTGAAGCTTGAGCCTGTTTGTACTCAACACCGTTTGTGGCGATCGTCAAACCCATGGCAAGCTGATCATCTGGGCGGCCGCCCAGAAACTCCTTGAGCACGACTCCCGTCGAAAAACTGGACTTAAACCGATTGGCCGCAGAACTCGCCCACCCATGACGATAAAACATCGAAGCGTTGGCGCCGAGCGGGTGGTCCGCCAGAATATAGAGACCCTGACTTCGCGCCTTGAGTGGGTTACCGTCCCCATCCACATCGGATTGGTGATCAAAATCACGAGTGTAGTTCCAGACTCCAAGCGCCATCTTGGACTTCTCGTTTGAGGCGTAATCGGCCTCGGCAATCAGGACGCGCCTTCATCAGAAGCGAGACTTACGTGAGTGCCGCGCGGGTCGTTTAAGCTTCCTGGTATTGCATCAAAGACTGCAGCCTGAAGCGAGAGCTTATCAGTAACCTGCCCTGAAAGTCGGACTGCCATTGAAGTTGTCGGAAAAATCGAAGGGCCGTTGTCACCTGTTTGCGCGAGATCTGCCCCGATTCCAAACGAGCTATTCATGAAAATCCCAGCGGACTCGTTCGAATAGAAGCTGGCGTTCAGATCATGTAAGCCTAGAAGCAAGGACATCCGATCTCCCGGGAGCGTTTGCTCAAGGTACGCCTCATGGAGCTTAAATGTTGTGACGGGGGTCTCGATGTTGCTTGTTACTTGCGCATCTCCCACGCGCTGACTGGGTTTTCCGCCATGATCATAAAGACCGTAAAGAAAAAACTTTCCGCCCTGCCAGCCTGAAATTTTACCGGTATCGAGCGTCAGCTTGAGATCCAAGTTGCCCAAGAAATCAGTTCCCTGACTGATTCCGCCTGAGCGGTTTGAAACCAGTTCGCCCTTGTAAGTGGCGCTCCACTCAAAGGCTTTCCCTGAGGCGCCTTCGGCAACCTCCTGTGCGCCTGCCGAATTTGATAGAAATACGCCTAAAACAGCTAGAAATGTGACGTTGAAATAGAACATCCGTGTTCACCTCGATTCATAACAGGATAACCCGGTGCAACTTCACGCACGAATCATTTCACGAGCGGCCAGCGACGAATTTTCTCACGGAAGGTCTTCGATGAAATTCAAATCCTTGTGAAAGGTCTCTTCCATCTTAGAAAGAGCAAGCAGCGCAATGCTCAGTGCGACTGCACCCACCAGGAGTCCACCGTTGACTACTCCAAACACCCCCTTGGCCCAACCAAATGAGAGCGTGAGCGGCACTACTGAACCACGAACGAAATTAGGCACAGTCGTCGTGACGGTTGCACGAAGATTGGTTCCGAACTGTTCGGCTCCAATCGTTACAAAAACCGCCCAGTAGCCTGAGCCAAATCCAAGGGCAAGACAGAGCATGTAGAACTGATCGAGCGACAAGCCGGGAACACGAAGATAAACAAATACTGCGCCGAGCGTGATCAGGAGAAACACGAAAACCGCCTTACGGCGACTCTTGATCAATTGACTCAAAAGTCCACTCGCCAGGTCACCGGCCGCAAGACCCATGTAGGCAAACATCACCGCGCGTC
>CAMBEX010000074.1 GCA_945865865.1 Bdellovibrio sp. ZAP7 | reverse complement strand
CTTGTGGCCTGCGAAATCATCGCGGTCGGCCTCATTCACTACCACTTGCCTGGAATCGGAAGTTTTCTTTCGCGTGCGGCTGAGGCCAACAACATCAATCTCGTCTTATGGGGATTATTTGTTCTCGCATCGCTGATCTTGCTTCTGGACACGATGGTCTGGCGTCCACTTTCAATCTGGTCTCAACGCTTCAGACAGGATTATTCGTCGTCTGGCGCAGGTGCCTCGCGAGGCACCTCTTTTTCTATGAGGTCTACGGGTCCCATGCGCCCTGTGCGAATCGCCGCACGCAAAATGCTCAAGGCACTTTCTTTCCCACTGCTCTGGGCATTTCGCGAAATGATCCTGCCGCTGCTCTGGGATTTTCCAGCCGCTATTGCCCGCTCTTTAGGCCGCTTTATTTACCAATATTACGCGCAGCCGGCTCTCGCGCGCTGGAACCGAGTGCAAGAACGCATTAAGTGGCTCAACCTAGCGCTGCTTTGGATCGTGGGCGTGGCGCTTGGTTTTTGGGCTGCGTTTTCGCTTTTCGGTTGGCTTCGCCCACCCTGGCCCGCGATGGCTCGTGAAATCCCGCTTGCGATCCTCATGTCGACGGGAAGACTCATCGTGGCGTTGCTAATTTGCCTTGCTGCGACTCTTCCCATCGTTTTGTGGAGCTGGAACAAGCCCCGACTTCGACAATGGTTAACCACGATCGCGCAAGTGGGTGCGAGTCTTCCCGCCATTGCGCTTTTTCCGCTTATTATTTTGGTTGCAGTACGACGGTTTGGCGGCGGGATGGAACTCGCGAGCATCGCACTGCTCCTAACAGGAATGTTTTGGTATCCCCTTTTCAATTGCCTAGGCGGGGCTGCCATCATTCCGGGCGATCTCGCTGAAGCGGCACGAGCTTTGGGACTCACGCGATTTCAAACCTGGAGGCGGTTGGTTTTGCCAGCCATTCAACCCGCGCTCATCACAGGGATGCTCACGGCCTGGGGTGGCGGCTGGAATGCTCTCGTGGTTTCGGAGTACGTGAAGTATAAAGATTCGACACTCACAGTTCGTGGAATTGGGGCCCTTTTGAGCCGTGCCGTCTACGAATTAGGTGACAACCAGGCGATCACTCTGTGTATCGCCTCGATGGTGGGTTGGATTTTAATTATCAATTCGGTTTTCTGGCGACCCATTTATCGGTTCGCAGTGGACCGTTATAAGTTCGAGGCCTGACCGAAAATGACTGACCCCGGAAGAATCCTCTTCCAACTCGAAAACGTATTTCAGCGCTTCAGTCTCCCTCAAGGGGATGTGACCGTGCTTAAAAACGTGAACTTTCAGGCGCGCGAGGGCGAGTTCATCGCCATTGTAGGTCCGTCAGGTGCCGGAAAAAGCACGATCTTAAGGCTGATTAACGGCCTCCTCCCTCCCTCCGAAGGAAAAATTATTTATAAAGATCAGCCGCTTATTGGCACCAACATGGATGCCGCCATGGTCTTTCAGAGTTTCGGACTCTTGCCTTGGCTCACGGTGGCTGAAAATGTCGAACTCGGTCTTGAGCCCCGAGGGCTCGATCGTGCGGCGCGCCGTAAAAGGGGCGCTTTCTATATCGAAAAAGTAGGCTTAGAAGGCTATGAAGAGGCTTATCCTCGTGAACTTTCGGGTGGAATGAAACAGCGCGTGGGACTTGCCCGAGCGCTTGCCGTTGAACCCGAAATTCTCCTGATGGACGAGCCCTTCTCCTCGCTGGATGCGTTGACCTCAATCAACTTGCGAGATGAACTCATCGACATTTGGAGTGACCGGGATTTTCCGGTCAACACAGTGGTGATGGTCACGCACATCATTGAGGAAGCGATTGAGTTGGCAGATCGCGTCCTTGTTTTGTCGAGCCGTCCGGGAACGATCGCGGGAGATTTGCAAATTGACCTGCCTCGTCCCCGGGACAAGCGCGACAAGGCCTTCATCGAGTACGTCGATAAGATCTTCTCGTTGATTGCGTGAAAGCAGCTAGGGGGCAGCTCCCCCTGGCGAATGGAACTCGCCGAAGTTCGGCGAAGAGCATTCAAGACAGTAAAGACAGTAAGGATATTAAGAAAAGTATGGATAAGCCTGGTGGTATTGGAAGTGGTGACGGAAAAAGCTCAGAACAGATTCAGCTGCCCCAAATCGGGATCAGCGAAATCTTAGGCCTTGTGGAGCTTCTCAAGTCCAAGGGCGGACGCGAAGACATTTACAAGCTGGCTGCCGAACTCAAAATGGAATTCGGCGAGACGCTCGCCGTCATTCGCGCGGCAGAACTCCTGGGGCTCGTCAATACTCCGGGCGGCGATGTCTTGGTTGAACCAACGGGCGAAAAAATCACTCGCTCCAAAATCAGCGACCGAAAGCTCATTGTAAAAGAGCAGCTGCAAAAGCTCTCTTTGTTTCGAAAACTCAGCGAATTTTTAAACGAAAAAGACGACCACCGGGCGACCCGTGACGAAGTCCTCGAAAAATTGGCCGAGCTCGTTCCTAACGAAAATGCCGAGCAGACTTTCTCGAGCCTCGTAAACTGGGGCCGCTATGCTGAGCTGTACGGCTACAACGACGACAGCCAGACCTTCTACCTCGACCTCGAAGAAAACAACTAACTCGCAGCACGGGAGTTGCAGCCCTTTCGAGAACGAGAGGCTGTGACTATGCGAAAAATCATTTGGGCTATAGATGCCGTACATGAACCCGGCGAGCTTCACGAGCAGACGGTCCATGCACTCGAGGCCCTGAGTCGGGTGACGGGCACTCGGATTATTCCTGTCTATGTCTTGAGTCCCGCGCAGCTCGATCTGTCAGTAGAGTTTAGCGGCAGCTGGCTGGAACACTATAAACCCGCCGCGCAGAAGGTCCTCGAGAGTTACATCAAAAGCGTCAGGCTAAAAAACTTGGACGCTCCTACCGTGATCATTCAAAACCGGCCTTCGTTGCGCCATGCCGTTGAGGCGCTGGATCGGTTTGCTGTTGCCGCTGAGGCCGAACTGATCGTTTTAGGGACACATGGCCGCAAAGGAGCATGGAGACTTCTACTCGGAAGTTTCGCGGAGACATTGCTCTTACGATCCACTGTTCCAGTCCTGACCATTGGGCCGCACTCAAAACCCATCGCAGACTTTAATGGAATCCTGTTTCCGACTGACTTCAGTCGAACTTCCAAAAACATGTTCAAGTACATCGTTGAGGTCGCAAAGGATCTTAAAGCAAAAATCACTCTCTACCATAGCGTCCCCAACCTGATTGAACCGATCTTTCAGTCAGGCGTGTATCTCTTTGGGGGTGCCTGGATCCCGGTTCGAAATTACTTCGACGAAGAGGTTGATCAACGAAAGAAGCACGGAGATGCGTGGGCAAAATGGGCCACAAAACAGGGCGTTTCTACCGAGTTTATTCTCGACGATCGCGGCGGCAGCATTTCGGAGCGCATTTTAGAAGTCGCTGCCCGCGACGAAATCGGAGTCATCGCCATGGCCTCTCGGAGTGGCCCGGTCAGTTCGGCCATGATCGGAAGCGTCACACGCCAGGTCGTGCGGACAGCGCCCTGCCCTGTGTGGGTTCTGCACAACGTTCCCACCGTTAAGTCCGCCCGCGAAAAGATCAGAAAGGCCGCCTAGCCCGCAGCCGCGATGTAATGCTACGATGGGCGTATGCCCTCAAAGTCAAAACTGAACGTCACTCTGGCCCATATTCAAGAAGCCAAGCAGATGCTCGCGGAACATCTGGAGCCATCACCTCTGCTTTTTAACTCTTGGCTTTCTGAGGCTTTCGACTGCGAAATCTATCTCAAACTCGAAAATATGCAGCCCATCGGCTCATTCAAAATCCGCGGCGCGACCTACTGTATTTCGCGTTTGTCGGCCGAACAAAAAAAACGCGGAGTGATCGCCGCAAGCGCAGGCAATCACGCGCAGGGCGTGGCCTGGGGTTCGCGACTTCTCAAAGTCAGAGCTCAGATCGTCATGCCTAAAAATGCCTCGCTCATAAAAACCGACAACACTCGCGCACTAGGCGCTGAAGTTATTCTTTTTGGCGACACCTATGACGAGGCTTTCGCGCACGCGCAGACTTTGGCGCGTAAAAATAAAAAAACCTACATCCACGCTTTCGAAAACGCAGACGTCATCGCAGGACAAGGCACCGTCGCGCTTGAAATCCTAGAGCAGCTTCCCGAAGTGGACGTAGTCGTGGGCTCCATGGGCGGTGGCGGACTCATGGCAGGAGTTTCGATTGCATTGAATGCCCTCAAGCCAAAAACGATGCTCGTGGGTTGCCAGTCCTCCGGAGCATCCGCACTTTTGGAGTCGATTAAAAAGGGTTCGACGGTTGCGCCCAAGCCCGTCAATACTTTTGCTGATGGTGTCGCTGTCGGAATGGTCAGCGAACCTGTCCGAAAAATTCTCACGCAACTCCTGGACGAAACCCTTCAGGCGGACGACGAGGCCATTGCTGCTGCAGTTCTTACGTTGATTGAAAAAGCGAAAGTCGTCGCCGAAGGTTCCGGCGCGTTGCCACTTGCCGCACTCGATCACCTTCGAAAAAAAATCCGCGGAAAAAAAGTCGTTTTAATCGTGAGTGGCGGAAACATCGACGTCAACCTCCTCTCTCGAATCATCGATCGCGGAATGATTCGTGCGGGCCGAAGGCTTCGCATGAATGTTTTAATCCACGATCGCCCGGGTTCGCTTGCGCGCCTCACGCAACTCATTGCGAGCCACGGCGCCAACGTACTTCAGGCCATTCACGATCGAAGCGAGCCCTCAACCACGATTGATCAAACCGAAGTCGCGCTGACACTAGAAACTCGCGGGCCCGAGCACAGCCACCAACTGATCGCCGCCCTCAAGGGTCAGGTCATTCGGGTTGAGTTGACTCACTGACGCATTAAAATCCAAAAATCATAGGGTTTTTAGTTTTCAACGCCGTGTCCAAGCGGACACATTCCGACAATACCTTCCGCGTGGGATAATCGAACGATCATCGTTGATCTGCCTCAGGTGCTGTACGTTGGCTGAGACTAAAAACTGAGGGTGCGTATGACAAAAAAATTAAACAGCGGGGGTCCCGCGACTTTGAGCGCCAATCTTTCCAGATGGTTCGTGGCGCTAGTGATTGTGATCCCTACCCTGGCTCGAACACAGGAGATCAAATACCCCCCTGCCGTGGAAGCTCGGATCTCAAGTGAAAATCCACCGGCACTCGAACTCAATTGGTCGGCATTCAACTCCGCCGATGGAAAGCTAGAAATTTATCGAAAAACACAGGACTCGGCGGGCTGGGGGAGCCCCATCATAAAAGATGTAAATCCCTCGGTCGGTAAATTTATCGACAGCGGGATCAAGCGAGGCGTAGCGTACGAATACAAAATTTCAAATCCCACTAATACCACTGTAGCAGCCTACACTTTAGGCGGGATTGCAGTTTTTCCGAACGATAATCCGGGAAAAATTCTCTTGGTGGTCGAAGGGGAGCTGGTCAAGGATGCTGGCCTCGTGATGGACCTCCGGAGACTTCAAGCCGACCTGATCTCGGAGGGCTATGATCCAGTGACCGTTAAAGTCAGCCGAAGTGAGAGCATTTTTTCGGCTCGATCAAAAATTAAAGCCGCCTACGAAAGAGCGCCCGCCATTACCAAGACTGCTATTTTGATTGGCGCAATTCCGGTGCCCCGTTCAGGAAATGAAAATTACGATGGCCACGATGAGACGTTAGGCGCGTGGGCTACTGACCAGTTTTACGCAGATCTCGACGGCGAGTGGACGGATTGGCGCGTAAGGAGCCATAAAGCGAGTTACCTGCTCGCCAACAAACGAAACCTCCCGGGCGATGGCCGGCTGGATCAGGACGTGGCACCCAGTACTATTGAACTCCAGGTTGGCCGTGTGGATTTCTCTCGCATGAAATTTATGCGAAAAAACGCGCTCATCTTGACTCGGCAATACCTACAAAAAAATCACGACTATAGATATGGCGCCCTATCGCATCTCATCCAGCAAGGAGCCTATTTTCAAGAAGGTCTCGATGGAAAGGGCGATCGTTCACTGCAAAATTATCGCGCACTTTTTGGCGCCGGTTCGCCCAAAGAGAATTCTCCATATCTACAAATTCCCGCCGCTCCTCAGCAGGCGTTTCAAATGGTTCGAGTCAGCGGCAGTGGTCACCACATGGGGATTAATGCGCTTGACAGTGACCCTACGCATCCCAATCTCTCGCTTGCGCGATTACGCAATAACTATCGAAAGCTAGGAAACCTAGGCGTTTTTTTTGAAGTTTACGGCAGCTACATGGGGGACTGGGAGTCGGGAGATAGCTTTGTCAATGCCGCCTTGGGTGCAGATCGACTGGGGCTAGCCTCGGTGTGGTCTAAATGGAGAGTCTCCGCAGTGGCTTTTTCAGATGATCGGTCTGGGCAACCCCCTGGGTCTAGCAGTTCAGAGAACGCAAGACCCAGAAATTCTAGGGGCGACCAAATATTACGGGGACCGGAGGATTGCCGCCAGCCTGATGGGCGATCCCACTCTTCGGATCAAACCCATCAAAAAAATATTGAGAATGAAAGTGAGCAAAGCATTGGCGAAGAGTGCTGCAATCATTGAGTGGGAGTACACTATGGGGGTTAAAGACGATCGAGCCGTCGTCTATCGCTCACAATCCGACGGAAGGTTACCCTGGGTTCGCCTCGGCGGGGGAGAACCTATTTCGGAAACAAAATTTGAGGACCGATCTCTTCAAAACGGCAACTACAACTACATGGTTCGAAAGGCCCGGCTAGAAGTGGGTCCAGGCGGCTCATACTGGAATCTGTCGGCAGGAGAAGTGCGCAGTGTGAGGATCTCTAACGCAGGTTCCGCTCTCCTGGCTTCGATCAAAACCGATCCTCTGATTGTTTATCAAGATTTCGCACCTAAAAGTTGGCCATTGGACCCTGAGCCACTCGCGAAAAATCCCTCGATTTTTCCTCTCAAGGAGTTGGTCGAAGCACAGATTTGCCAGCCGACTCAGCTCAATCTCCAGTTTGGGGGCGAGGGCTTCATAAGTCATCAGCTAAAAAACTACCGACTCTTAGAGAATTTTCCGAAATACCTTGAAAATGAGCCAAAATCAGCTCAACTCGATGTGGAGTTTTTCGACTCCAGCGGAAAAGCTTTCACCGATTTTTCAGGTGAACATGGACTTGGAAGGGTCAATCCGCCCTACCAGTGGTGGACCACTGACGAGCGCCGGGTGGAAACATTGCCGTTTTATATCCCTCCTGCGACACCTCCCGGAGTCTACACTATTTTTGCCTCGCTTCACGCAGATGAACTCGATCCCTCCACGGGAAAAAAGCCGTGGTTTTATCTGCCACTCGAAAATCCCGACAACCTCAAAAATGTAAACAACCGCTATCAGGTAGGCACCCTGAAAGTGCTGCCTGAAAACTGGGTGGGAATCGACCCGACGCTAACGTCCGTCTTTCTGACTCCGATCTCGGGCACCCCGGGGGTAACGGTCAGTGTAGTGCTTACCTCGCGCCCCGGAGCGGATCTTTCCAATAACGCAGAACTCCTTGTAGATGGAGTTTCAAAAGGCGTCATGACCGTTACTGATGCCGTGAAAACCGAAAACGACTGTTTTCAAAACCAATCACTCGTTGCGACACTAGACGATCTTTCGTCGGGAACTCACCGGTTTTCCGTCCGCGTTGCAGGAAGTGAGTCCACTGTCATGCCCCGGTCCCATGTCCGGCCGAAACTTCCTCAGCTCGAACTGTCCGAGAATCTGAAGGTACAGCTAGGGGTTGAGTCCACCTTGAACATCAAAATTTCAGGGGGCGTCACACTTCAGCCGGACAAAAATTCCACTAACCCATTGACCATCACATTGAAAATTCCCTCCAAAGTATCCGGCTTGGCTAATGTCAAAGGTGATCCAAATCCTCTGATACTGCCTCAAGAGACATCTGGATCCGACCCGCTCTTCATTCCAGTTCGTTTCACGATTCCAAAAGAATGGAGTCCGGGCGATTACGGCGCCAATATTTTTATCAGTGGCTACCATCAACCGCTGACTGCCGAAGGGGTCGTAACAAACCCCTCAGGTGTCAGTTACAAAGTCGCTACCATCACGGTCACAAATGTCGCCGTAGCTCCCGTGGTTTCGCTCTACATCAATGGTAAGTCCATGAGATCGGGCGACCGTTTGACCCTAGGGGCAGGATCACTCGCCAATATTTCCTGGGCGGCGGCGGGGGCCAGTCCAAGCTGTACCGGTGAAGGGTTTTCACCGTGGTCTACAAGCGGCGGATCGTCTCAGAAAACCTCAGTCGGACAACAGCAGATCCTCATTCCACAAATCCGGGTTGAAACTTCAGTTCGCCTTAAATGCCAGAACAGCGCGGGAACCTCAGAGGTCACCGTAATACTTCAACCCAATCAAGTGATGGAGTCTCAGACTCACTGAAAAAAGCTCTCTCGCTTCGATTCCTGCTGCTCTCACCTTCTACTCCGGACACATCCGCAGCTACTTTTAGACAAAATGACCTGTTTTTCCCGAGCTTATTTTGCCCGCATACGAAGAAGCTGACGAGGAATGACCAAAGCGTACACTTCGAGCGCTCGACGCGCGAGAAGCCCGACTGCACTAAATGTGCAGTCAGGTGCAGGAAGCACCTGAAGGGTGGTACGCTGCGGAAACGACGAGAAAGATGATGAAGTATGCGGGCAAAAGAAGCCGGGAAAAATGGCGACCCCAGCAGGAATCTCCTACTCCGCTCCGGCGCTTCACGCTCCTCCGCTGCGCAGGCCCCCCTCGCTCGCTGAGTCACGCATCCTGCGTGCCTTGCCTCGTCCAATGCTCCTTTCGTCGCATCGTCCGCAGCCGCTCTCTCGCTTCGATTCCTGCTGCTCTCACCTTCGACTCCGGACACATCCGTAGCTACTTTTAGACAAAATGACCTGTTTTTCCCGAGCTTATTTTCCCCGCATACGAAGAAGCTGACGAGGAATGACCAAAGCGTACGCACTGGTACGCTGCGGGAACGACGAGAAAGATGATGAAGTATGCGGGGAAAAGAAGCCGGGAAAAATGGCGACCCCAGCAGGAATCGAACCTGCAACCCCCAGCTTAGAAGGCTGGTGCTCTATCCAGTTGAGCTATGGGGTCACTGACTTGGACTGTGCTACAATAAAGCGAGTATGCCTCTTTATGAATATTATTGCGAAAACTGCAAAACAAAATTTGAAGAGGTCGTTTCCGCCTCCCAGGCAGAAGCCCCCGAATGCCCGAAATGCCACCAAAAGAGCTGCAAAAAACTGATTTCGGGCTTTGCTGTGGGCGGTCAGGGTGACCTCCGCGAGAGCACGATGCACGGCTGCCACGACGTAACCCCCAAGAGCGGCTGCGGATCCGGTGGCTGCGGGCACAAACACTAAGACTCGGCGTTCGAGTCCCCGCCACCCTCTCTACGGTTTTTCCTGAGATCAGTTTCCTCTTAAGCGAAGAAGCCGACGAGGAAATGACCAAAGCGTAGACAAAACTACGCTGCGGGAATTCCGAGAAGGATGATGAAGCTTAAGGGGAAACCGATCCAGGAAAAATGGTGCTCGCGGAGGGACTCGAACCCCCACGTCTTGCGACACTGGTTCCTAAGACCAGCGTGTCTACCAATTCCACCACGCGAGCACTGACACTTGCTTAACGAAAGATTTCTAAGAAGTAAATGATTACGCCGCTCTACCCATTTTGGCGTTATTTAGGGTGGTCTGCAGCTGCTCATTCTTGCCTTTGAGCTGTTCAATCTCCGTAATCCTAGCTTTGACGCTATCCAGAAGTTTGGCGTTCATTTTTTTGAATTCATCCAGCTCTTTGGAAGTGCGGTCAAATTTGGACTGATCTACTCCGATGTGAATATTATCCAGCTTATGTTGAAGGTCGTCTGCCTTCTTGGACAACTCCGCATTTTCCTCGCGAGAAGTGACCAAAAGTTTCTGACTCTGCATGTACTTATGTTTTGTGGCTGACTCTTCTGCGGCGGGCGTCGTTAACTTCATCCTCTCGACCATCATCTGCAGTTTTGCCGACTGGTCTTTCATTCGCATCATTGCCGCATTTTTGCTTCGGATGGTTTCATCGCGACGCAGAAGTTCCTGCTGGAGAGTTTGCTCTTTAACCCTAAACTCATGCTCCTTGTGTCGTAGCGAGGCATTCAGCTTTTTTGAGAGCTCATTCAGCCTTGCGCGCTCGCTAATGAGCTCACCTGCCAGCCCCTCCACCCAGCGATGGGTCTTGGCATGTGCCGGATCACCCTTCATGCTTACGGCTTCCTGCTGAATTTTTGAAATCGTAGAATCAAGCCCTCGGGTATGTAACTGATGAGCCAACTCCATCGCCATTCCGCTGCCTGTGTCTTCCGCGTTAGAAGTGTGAACGACTTGCTCGACAACCACCTGCTTGGAGGCGGTCGGAGCCGAAGCTCGAGATTCGGCATCGGGCGTTTTTTCGATGCGTAAAATTTTCTTAAAAAGGGTCAGAGTCTTTTCCATCACTCCCGATTTTTTATCGGATCCAGTGATGACTGTGACTTGGCTGGATTCTGAGTTCTCGACTCCGGCAACCACGGTAGATTTCTGCTGTTCGAGTTCTGCGATTCTCTTTTGAAGCTCGACTACCTCGGTCTGAAAACGCTCATTATCCCCTCGGAGGCGGGTGACCTCTGCGTTCATGACATCAGCGCCCGACTCGCCCTTGATTACATTCTTTTCAAAATTTTCTCGCTCGGCTCGCCCTTTTACAGCGGTCGATGAGTCTTTTTCGGCCCTACCGCCACCTACTCGATTTTCCGCATCCTGCTTCGCTTCCGAAGCTTCGATAATTTCTTTTGGGGTAGGCCCCACTCTGCGAGACTGAGCGCCCTTTTCTTCTAAAAGAGAGCCAAAATCTAGATCTCCCATCGCCACATACTGAGAAGCGGCAGGTCCTTTGGCAGCCGTCTCGGCCAACGCGATGACATGAAGTTGGTGCGCACCAGCCAGAGTCGCGGCGTCCATTTTTCCTTCGAGAGCCATGAGGCCCACGACTTCTACCCTGCGAGTATTTACCTGCACGCGTAGAACGACTCTCTGCGCTTGCAGCAGAGTCCGCCCCAAGAGCTCCTCAAAAGGACCTTGAGGAGAACGATGCGCGAGTCGATCCGCCAA
>CAMBEX010000073.1 GCA_945865865.1 Bdellovibrio sp. ZAP7 | reverse complement strand
GTTGTAGATCAGTCTTGGAACGCAAGCCGGGGCGTAGAGTTTCCAAAAGCGTTGGCTTCCTGAGACACCAAAACTTGCCACGGCATCGAAGTTTTCTTGCGGAATCGTTTTGGTCGCTTCGTAAACGGCAAACGCCATGTTCCAGGCTTGGCTGGTGAAAATCAAAAACGCCGAGGCCAGCTCGATGCCGAGTCGATGCCCAGAAGTTGCGCCGATAAAAAATGAAATCGCAGCAGGAAAAAACCCCACCACGGGGATCGACTGTAAAATATCGAGAGTCGGAATGATGATGCGCTCGCCGAGCTTGGTTCGCGCGGCAAGAAGTCCTAGGACAAACGCAAATACTAGCGAAGCCACGTAGGACGTGAGCATTCGTAAAAATGAGAGCGCGAGGGCGCTCGGTAATTCCCAGATGGTGATTTCTTCGGGCTTGAGTTCGACGAGGTGTACCCCGCCTTTGTAGATTCCGACGGCGGCCGCCATAAAGGCGAGAAAGAGCGAAAGGTAAATCAGGCTATGTTGGGCCTTTTTTTGAATCTTTCTCGGGACTCCGGAAAATGGGAAGTTTTGTGGCCGGGTCACGGATTTTCTCTCGTGCGGTTATAAATGGTGGGCCGCGATGGGATCGAACCATCGACCCGCAGATTAAGAGTCTGCTGCTCTACCAACTGAGCTAGCGGCCCACTTATAATGCCACTGGGTGAGAATTGGCTGTTAACACCGTCATGGATGCAGTGCAAGTTTTTGTCTATGATTTGAGGATGCGAAATCTAATGTGGTGTCGAGTGATCATGGGTGGCGGGTTGGGATTAGCCCTGTTGGGAGTTTTTCCGCACGCGCAAGCGACTACTTTTTTGCAGCGTCCTTTTCCTGAAACCATCGCTGAAGCCCCTTTCATTGTCCGTGGAATCGTGGGGAACAGTCACTCAGATTGGTCGAGTCTCAAGGACGGAGCTCGCCGCATCTATACCTTCACGGATCTCGGAATCAGTGAGGTCATCAGGGGAAACGTCCCGGGCCAGCAGCTCGTGGTTAGGGAGTTGGGCGGAACCAAAGACGGAATGGGAATGGAAGTTTCGGGAACCGCTCAGTTTACTCGAGGAGAAGAGGTCGTGTTGCTTTTGGGAGAGACCAACCCAGACGGTTCGCGTGATGTGCGCGGAATGATGATGGGAAAGTTCAACATCCAGCAAGACGCCAAAGGAACTCAGTTTCTCATCGGCCCAGGGCTCTCAGAGGTCGATCCGGAGGGGATGCCGGGTCATGACCACTCCCCAAAAACGGGGGGCCACGGTGACACTGTGTGGTCCCTGAACGCGCTTCGTAAATTAGTGCGTGAGCAAGACGCCGCCCCAGACAAGAGTTTGACGGAACAGAAAAAAGAGGATCTTTCGGCAGTTAACGCGGTCCCCAGCTCATCAGAGGCTGAGTCATTGCCCATGTCTACCGGGGCACCTCAATTGCAGCCGTCAGTACAAGAGGCCTCTCACGCTGGCGAAAAGCCGCGTCGAAGTTGGCCTTGGGTGGTTGGGGTAGTTTTTGGGGCGATAGCGGCATGGATGAGGTTGCGGGGTCGAACCCTGAAGAGCTAGCCTAAGCACACCGAGTTCTAAGGAGAGTCTCACGGATGGGACGATTGAATCAGGTGGCCCAGGTGGTCATGTCGGCCGCTCTAGTTTTGGCCCCTCAATGGGCGCAAGCCTACACGGCAACTCTGTCGCTCGAAGGCAGAACGGTCCGTTGGCAGGGCGCGGCCAAAATTCATTTGGCCGGAAATTCCAAAAATCTCTCGGGTATCGCGGCTCCGGCTTTTTTTGATTCCGTTACTCGTGGGCTTCAGCGTTGGAAGGATGCTGCGGGCGGCTCCGTCGATTTTGATTACTGGCAGGGAGTGGATGCGTCCATTTACGAACCCTCGAGTGATTACAACGGCCTCTCGAGCGTCTATTTCGCATCGGCTTCTCAAGTCTTGATTGACCCCAATGTCTTGGGACTCACTCAAGTCTGGTTTGATACGCGGACTGGACAGATTCTTGAAACCGACATCGTTTTGAATGACCGTCACTTTCTGTTTTCTGACGATCCAGAGGACACTACTGGCTATGGCGGGGGTGGGGTGTCGGGCAACGGCCGAACCGCGTTTTTAGAAAATGTCCTGACCCACGAACTCGGACACGCGTTTGGCCTCTCCCATAGTGGGACATTGCAGTCGACGATGCTCTTTATGGAATCCCCCCAGCAGTTTCACTTGAGCTGCGATGATCGCGTGGGGCTTCGTGCGCTTTATCCGGCCACTGACGCTCCGGCGAGTGGCGCGATTACGGGTCAAGTGGTCGGTGAAAACGGAGCCCCGGTCTTTGGGGCACAGGTGGTCGCGATTTCTCAGAAAAGAGGCACCGTCCTGGCAAGTGCTCTGACGGGAAAGTTGGGGGAGTACTCAATCGCCGCGCTCGAACCTGGCGCTTATTTTTTAATGGTTGAGCCATTTTATGCGGGAGCTCGCGCGCTTCCGGGTTTTTATCAGGGCTCGAGTTCGGAGCTCTGCGACGGGCAAAATTTTGGCCGCAGTTTTCTGACCGAAGAAAATGGGCGGAGTTTACAGGCAGTGACCGTTGCGTCAGGAGCGAGCGGTCAGGCTCCGATCTTAAGCGCGCGTTGTTCACTGACGGGTGGGGCATCCGTCATTTCAGATCCGGCGAGTGCCGCATTTCGAACGGCACCTTCAGCGGCTGCTTCTGAAAACGGCTTTGGAGTCGTGGATCGATTCACTCATTCGGATGTTCTGTATTTTCGGTTTCAGTCGGTGGGTGGCCGCGTGGAAATTCATGCGCTGGCTTACGGATTGTATTCCCCGGTGCGAACCTCACTCAGGCTTTTGGATTCTAACGGGCGAACCATCAGCGCACGAGTGGAGCAACCCGTTTTTTCAGGTGAGAGTGGATTTCAAAACTACGACTCGCAGTTAGTGGCTGAGGGTCTTGCTGATGGCGAGTATGTTGTTCGGGTGTCGGCTACCGGAATGAACAGCTCACAGTATCCGGCAGGTCCGGTTTCGTTGGATCCATCTGCCTTCGTGGTGGTCACAGGTTCGATGAATCAGGACGAGCCGGAGCTGGCGAACTCACTCCCCGTCAATGCGCGCTGTGAGGCAGAGGACTCGGCTGCCACTTATCTGAGTCCACCCGGAAACCCACCGCGTTTTCCTGTGCAAGTGGGCAACGAACAAGTTGGATTTTGCGGAACCGTGAGCAGCGCCGACTCCGGGGGGGCTGGTCCGGGAGCAGCGTCAATGATCGGGTGGTTTGCGCCTTGGCTATTTATGGCCAGTTCTGGATTTTGGGCGTCACGCCGGCAGAGACTGAGAAGCGCCGTCGGCGCCAGCTTGCACGCACCGATTTGAGCCGTTAAGCTCAAAGCATGCGTAATCACCCTCGGAGTGTAGTCAGAACCTTAGTGGTCGGAGCAGTGTTGAGCGGAATCTTTACTGGCGTCCTATTTGGGACTGCCAACAGCACACGGGCAGCTCTCAGGCCTGAAAGCGTTCATGTGGCTGACGCAAAAAAAATGCAGGCCTACGTTCGCGATGGAATGTTTGTCGGCGGTGATCGAACGATCAACGATGTTACCGTGAAAGATATTCGTCGCGCATCGAACGCGGGCTTTGAGCGTATCGTGATCGACATGGAAGGAAACCGGGATGGTGAGCCGGTTGCGATTCAGCGGCCGCCCTACTTTCAAATTTCCGTTTCCCCTGAGGAACGGCGCCTGATTTTCAGTGTGTGGGGAAGCCCAAAGCTTGGGTTCGATGCAAAAAAAGTCGTGAGCGCCTTTAGGCGATCAAAAGCAATTGACCGTGTGGAGCTTCTTCCAAAGCTGGATAAAAAGTCGTGGACCTTCGTGATGGGCCTGAAAACCAGTCAGCCTGTAGAAGTCTTTGAGCTTTCAAATCCTGTCCGGATCATCGTCGACGTCCGAACCAAATAAATACAGCTTCGATTAGTTTGAGACCGGAGGTAGGTCGTCGTTCAGGTTGCTAGGATCCTGAGTGGTCGCCAACACCTTGCCTGCTGCGATTTCGCGGAGAGCGGTCACGATCACGCGATTTTTGCTTTTCACGAGGACATCAGAACCCTTGAAAATCTGTCGCGCACGCTTGGTGGCCAAGTGGACCAGTTCGTACATGTTATCAACGTGATTCAGGCAATCTTCAATTGTGACTCGAGCCATGTGAACTCCTTAGTGTTCTGTAAAGGTTAGGTAATGATGGAAACCCAGGTTTTTGTCAAGGTTGGGGGCTGCTTTGCGACTGCTTTGCTTCGTAGAGAGCAGTAATCTGAGGCCGGTACTTTCTTAGAATCAGTCGCCTGCGGAGCCTGAGATTGGGCGTGAGCTCCCCACTGGCGACTGAAAAGCCATGAGGCAAGATCACAAACCGTTGGATGGCCTCAAAGCCAGCCAGTCCTAAGTTAAGTTCATCAATGGCTTTTTGAATCAAGGACTGAATCTTGGGGTGCCGGGTTAGGTCATTGAATTCACTAAATAAAATCTGATGCTGGGTGGCGTACTGGATGACTGCCTCCTGCTCGAGAGTGACGAGCGCAGTGAGGTGATCTCTTCGGTCTCCGATCACCACCATTTGCGCCATATAGACGCAGGCGCGAGCAAGACTCTCAATTTTCAGAGGGGAGACGAGCTTGCCGCTGCTCAGCACGATCATGTCCTTTTTTCGATCCGTCAGGTGCAGGTATCCGGACGAATCCAGGTAACCGATGTCTCCTGTCTTGAGCCATCCATCTTTGACGTTGGAGTCGCCAGTGTCTTTGGTAAGGCCGAGATAACCCTGAAAAATTTTACGGGATTTGGCGAGGATTTCACCGTCATTTGCAATCTTGATGGACACTTCTGGCAGCGGCCGCCCCACTGTCCCGTATTTTGGCTGAGACGGAGTGTTGAGCGTAAGGAGTGAGCCCGCTTCGGCTAGCCCATAACTTTCCAAAATTCTTACGCCGAGAATTTCGATGTATTCTCCGACCTCGCGTTTGAGATGAGCGCCGCCGCAGATCGCAAATTTGAGTCTACCCCCGAGCTGTTTTTCAATATTTCGAAGCAAGGGACGCTTTGCGAGTAAAAATTCTACACTGTCTCCGAGCTTGGGACGCCTGCCTGCGCGCGCAGCGCTCTGAAAGCGATGCCCGGCCTGGAGCACTCTTCTCACGAGTCCACGCTCCACCAAGTTTCGCATTTGGATGCTCGATTTGATGCGGGAGTAGACATTTTCAAAAATCAGCGGTGAACCAAAAACCAGCGTCGGGCGCACATCCAGTAAGCAACGAGCGGGATCCGAAAAGTCGTCCGGAAAACTCTGCCGCCAGCCGAACGCGAGGCCGCAGAGCGATTCAAAGCGGGCCAATGCGTGCGAATACGGAAGAGTGCTGAGAGTTGTTTCTTTCTCGGGGCTCAGCGCTCCTTTGAAAAGCTCGACAAAATCCTCGATCGCGCTCACCAGATTGTCGTGGCTGATCATCGCCCCTTTGGGAGATCCTGTCGTGCCCGAGGTGTAGGCGATCGAGTAAAGATCATGGGGTTTGGCTTGAGTAAGGTTTTTTTCAATGAGTGCGCGATCTTTTTTTCCGCGGACTCGGCCTGATTTTCTGAGTTCATCCAGGCTCGTGAGGAGGAATGCGTGGGGCGATGCACTCGGTGCGGCCGCGGCAGGTTCGATGAAAACAACGGCCTTGGGTTGAAGCTTGACCTCCGCGGAGGAGACGGCGGCCAGAAATTTTTCTAAAAGTGCGGCGCTCTCCAAAAAAACAACCGAGGGCTCACACTGAATCAAAACCTGCGAAAGGTCGTCCTGGGTGATCGAAGGTGAAATTGAAATGCTAATCGCATTTGCCCCGAGCGCGGCCATATCCAAAAGCGGACATTCGTAGCGAGATTCGGCGATAGCGAGGACCCGGTCGCCCTTGCGAACTCCGAGCTCCTGCATGGCAATCGAAATGTTCGTGCAGTCTTCGTGATACTCACGAAAGGAAATCTGTTTCCATTTTCCAATCGGCCCGATTTCACTCCGGGTGGGCTTAAACTGAAATGCGACCGCCTTGGGCGTGGAAGTTACCCGAGTGAGAAATATTTTGCCGAGGGTGGGTGCCAAAACCAAGGCCATGGGTCACCCCCGCTGCCTTTGCTTTTTGGCCTGGGCCATTTCGCGTTCGGCGGTTTTCTTTTTAACGTCGTCACGTTTGTCGTGTTTCTTTTTGCCTTTTCCGAGGCCGAGTTCGATTTTTGCGATACCCGTTTTGAAATAGATCCGGAGCGGAACGACCGTGATGCCGTCTTTCGTGATTGCGCCGAAAATGCGATCGATCTGCTTACGCTGAAGTAGTAGTTTTCGTTTTCGAAGCGGTTCGTGATTCCAAATATTGCCGTGTGCGTAGGGGGCAATGTGCATGTTGAGAAGCCAGGCCTCTAAAACACCACCGCTGGGGTGAACATCCACAAAGGAGTCTCGCAAATTTGGGGTCTGAGTGCGCAGACTCTTGACCTCGGTGCCCGTCAGCACCAAGCCCGCCTCGACGACTTCATCGATAAAAAAATCGTGTCGCGCGGTCGGATTGCTCGCGATGAGCTTTTCGCCCGAATTCTTGGGGTCAGCCGCCATGAGTTTCACCTCGCGCGCGGGGTTGAGCAACACCGAGAGAGAGAATGGTTTTGAAAGCGTCTTCAACGCTCATCTGGCTTTCGCGAACATCGCTTTCGGGAACGATCAGATGAAAGCCGCCCGTCGGATTGGGGGTGGTCGGAACAAAAATATTAAGATGGCTCGCTGGCGCGGCCGGACCACGCGCGGGACTCGTGACAAAGCCCAAGGCCCAAATTCCTTTGCGGGGATACTCGAGGTAGACGACGCGACTAAACTGCTGTCCGCCGCCTGAGCTGAAGGCTTTGATCATCTGGTCAAGCGCACTGTAGATGCTTCGAACTACGGGGATGCGTTGAATGATTTCTGCGATCAGTTCTAACAACTTTTTGCCGAGGTACTGGCGGGATGCCCATCCCAGGATGGAGATTCCTAGAGCCAAAAGAAGGGTGAGTCCCAGCGTAAATCCCGATCGGAGCAAAACGGCAAGCGAGGGATCCTGCAGAAAATTTTCGGGCTGCCAGGATTCTGGGAGGATTCCGTGCAAGCCCCAGAGCGCGCGGATGACTGCGGACAAAATCCAGGTGATCACCGCAAGCGGCGTTAAGACAAAGAGTCCCGATACAAAGTGATCGCGCAAGAGTGCGGTGAAGTTTGGAAGATTTTTTTTTGAAGCGCGTCGGGGGTGTGAAGTTTTCATTTTAGAGTTTTCGGGTCAGGTTAGAGTTCAAAACCCAGCGTGAAGCCACCGCCAAAAATGCGGCCGCCCGCCTCATACGATGGCCCGCCGATTTTAGTGTTGGCAAGGGTGCCCAGTTCGTCGCCGGGCGTCTTGGTGATCGTTTGGGTTTCTAGTGCATGATAGGAGGCGTGAAGGTCCATCTGCAAGCCCCGAAATTTCCAGCCGATGCCCGCATTAATCATGTGGCGAGGGGGATCGAGGTAGTTTCCGATTCCGGTCGGAAGTGATTTGAAGATGCTGGGGCGATAGCCATACCCAAAGCGGAGAGTGAGTTGGTCCGTGAGATCCACCTCTTCGGCAACCTTGGGAATAAAAATATCCTGGTAAGAAAAGGCAGGGCTGGTGCTGGGGTTGACCAGCAAATTGTCACAAGCTCCTGGCACGTCGGGTGTGCATTCTTCGGAAGGATCTTGAATGCTGAGCGCGGGCGACTTGAACTGACTCCAGCGCTGAAAATCGAGCTGCAAGAAAGCGCGGCTGCTGGGGCTGTGCTTCCAAGACATGCCGAGCTCAACCGCAAGCGGGTCATAAAAGAGCGTCGAATCTGCTCCAAAACTGACATCCAGGGCTGCAAGATTTCCGAACGCGCGAGCACTCGACGTGAGATCGAGTACTGTTTCTGATTGCGCAGGAAAGCGTAGAACAGCTCCGAGGGAGGTACTACCGGGTGCCTCTCCGCCCTGGCCTCGGTCCCAAATTTTGGTGACAGCAAGTGCGGGCGAAACCTTGGGCTTGATGCTTGCGGACATGCGCATCGTGGAGGGTTTGCCATCGGCTGTTTGCAGAAAAAGATCTCCTCGGCCCGTGAGGCCGTACACGATGTGGAGTCCCGCGCCCACAAAGAGTCCTCCCTCAAGATCGGCGCCGACACCCGCTTCGATCTGCGGGCGTTGCATTCTAGCGCGGTAAAGAACGTACTCCGGAACGAAAGCTTCGCCCGTGTCTGTAAATGCGAGATGCTCTACGGGAGTAAAGGCGGTGATTCCAAAGGAGAGATTGTGAAATTCTGGAAAAAGTTTGAACGTTGCTCCAATCGCCTGTCCGAAGACGGTGCGATAGGCAGTGTCTACTGAATCGCTGCGAACAGTGTCGGATGTGTAGTCATTTTCGACAACCACGTTGCCGATTGCAGTGAGGCGCGGCTCCATGGCCATGAGGCCCCAGTTGAGGTGAATCCTTTTTTCTGAGGGAAACGCGAGTGCGGCCGGATTAGAATACGCGTTGAAACCTTCAAAATCCCATGCCGCAGTAGTGGCTCCGAGAGCAGCGCTTCTCGAGCCGAAACCGAAATCACCGATGTTGGCATGAGCGACTTGGACTCCAGCGCAAAGTAAGCTCAGGAGAAAATGGAATCTCTTAGAAGGCGACGTTGGTTTTTCCACGTCGTACTACTACCTAATGGCGGGCGGCCAATCAATCTTGCTTCTCAGGAGAGTTTGAATTGACGCTCTGCCAAAACGCAGCCCAGTGCTCCCAACTCAGAGCCTCGGCACGTAAGGTGGGGTCAATTCCGGAGCGATCGAGGGCTGCTTTGAAGGGAGTTCCGGCCAGTCCCGCTCTGAGCATTTTTCGACGATGGGCAAAACAAGCCTTGAGCAAGCTTTCCCACTGGGCCTGCGCGGCAGGCGTATTTTCCACATGAACCAGTGGGCGATCTCTTCGGGTAAAGACAACGACTTCTGAATCGACTTCCGGAGGGGGTGAAAAAGCTCTGGGCGGAACGCTCGTGAGCTTTTTGACTTCCCATTGGTTTTGAATCCACACCGAGAGACTGCCCCAGGATTTGGTGCTGGGTTCGGCGCGAAGTCGCTGGGCCACCTCGGCCTGGAACATGAGAACCATGACTGGAATTTCGCGCGTGTGGCGAGCAAGCCCTGTGGTGATGGCGGTTCCGGCCGAATACGGCAAATTGGAAACGACTGCTATGGGCGAGGACTTGAGCCACTCAGTGGCAGGAAGCTCCACAAAGTCGGCTTCAAGGGTCATGAGCGAAATGCTTGGAAGACTCTCGTCCTGAGAACTCAAACGACTTTTCCAAAATGCAGCAAGATCTCGATCACGCTCCACGAGCTGAAAAGACTCGATCTGCTTTTGCCGTTTGAGCAGTCCTAACAGAGGTTCGGTAATAGCCCCTTTGCCGGGACCGATCTCAAGCAGTGCCACGCACCCATGGAGATGCGCTTGTTCGACTGCAGTTTGCGCGATCAGGTTGCAGATCATGCGATCTTTTAGAAAGTGCTGTCCGAGGGCGCGGCGTTTTCCGTATGCAGGCATGTACTGAAACTTTCTTTAGTGGTTGGGGTTGGCTACGGCGTTGAGCGTAAGAAGCTCCGTGCCGCGGATCCAATGGCCTTGTGAAAAGCGAAAGGCTCCTGCTGCTGCGATCATGGCCGCATTGTCCGTGCAGTAGGCGAGTTTTGGAAAAAGCGGCTCCTGGGTGATTCCGTGTGCTCGGTGTTCGAGCGAGAGTCTTTCTCGCAGACGAGAGTTGGCCGCAACTCCCCCGACAATGGCTACTGATTTACAGCCGTTTTCACGAGCTCCCAGAAAAATTTTAGTCAGTAGCGCGTCCACAATGGCCTCTTGGATGGAGGCGCAGAGATCCGAAATTTTCTGTTCCAGCGTACCTGCTTTCTTGAGCTTCTCCACCTGAAGTGCGACGGCCGTCTTGAGTCCGCTGAATGAAAAGTCCAAAGTGTTTTTTTGCGGAAGCGCTCTCGGAAGTGGAATCGCAGAAGGATCTCCCCCTCTCGCTTTTTTGTCGATCCACTCACCCCCTGGATAAGGAAAGCCCAGAATTTTTGCCGTTTTGTCAAAGGCCTCGCCGGCCGCATCGTCTCTGGAACGGCCGATGAGTGAGCGCTGAAGAAAATCCTTGGGCCAATGGTCCGGCGTTTCTCGCATGACATAGAGGTTGGTGTGACCTCCCGAGACAATGGCCAGCAAGAGAGGGAGTTGAATTTCGTGTTTTTGATCCAGGAAAACACTGGCCGCATGACCTTCGAGGTGGTGGACGGGAATGAGTGGTTTGCCGAGAGCATAGGCCATGGCTTTTGCGGCGCTCACTCCGACTAATAGAGCCCCGACTAGACCCGGTCGATTAGTGACTGCGATCGCTTCAAGCGCGCTGGGTTGGATTCGCGCCTCTTGGAGTGCCTGATCGATCATAGGGTTAATGGATTCGAGATGATTGCGAGAGGCGATCTCTGGAACTACACCCCCGTAGGGTCGATGGATATGGATCTGCGAGAACGTGGCGACGCTTAAGACTTCAATCGCGCCATGGGCAGTTTTGCAAACCACCGAAGCGCTGCATTCGTCGCAAGACGTTTCAATTCCTAAAAAAAGGCTCATTTTTTAATCGCCAGACGGACAGCTCATGCTCTTGAGCTTGAGCGCGATCTTTTCAAGATCGGGTTGTTTGCTGGCGGTATACCATCCCGGCGCACGTTCTGTCGTATGACATTTGAGGCAGGTCGAGGATTCTGCTTTTTTGAAAAGTGATGGGCCCGCCGAAAAAGGGTGATCCTGCCCGGCGCCATGGCAGTTCTCGCACTGAACGGGAGTCCAAGACCGTTGCAACCTTCCCAAAGAATCCTTGATTGAAGTGGCGGGCGCCCTAGGATCGAGCTTAATCGAAGAATCCACTGTGTCGCCTTTGTGCAGGGTCTTGAGATAGGCACTGAGGTCCTCGGCTGGAACCGGCTCAAAACCGTTTGAGCTGTCTGGGTCGGAGGACTCAGTCGTAACTGATTTTTTTCGTTCGGCCAGGTGTGCGGCCTGACTCCATCCACCGGTTTCACCCAAACCCACGGTGTGACAGCTCAGGCATTCTTTGTTGAGGTGCTGTTTTTGGTCAAAAAGTGGCTGAAAAGCATTAGCATGTGGGGTTTTTCGCCAAAAGT
>CAMBEX010000072.1 GCA_945865865.1 Bdellovibrio sp. ZAP7 | reverse complement strand
AGCCAAAATTCCACGGACTTCTTGATGCACGGGGTCTGGTGCGACAAGTGATGCTTGAGCAACCGGAGTGGCCACGCTGCCCCCAGCCGAAGTGGCGGACCGAGGCCTAGATTCTGCCTTGAAACCACCCAACTCGCGACGCACGGCTTCGAGCCTCGCACGAGCCTGGCGCAGCGATTTTTCGGCCATTTCAAACCAGACGGGGCGAGAAAGCGCTGCCAAAGTTTCGTGCTGAATCGAAAGGCGACCTTCGAGTTCTTGAAGTTCTCCGGCCATTCCTTGAAACCCCGGGACCATGACCGCTGTTCCTTTAAGAGTGTGGATCACTCGAAAGAGCTTTTTCGTGCGCTCACCCGTTGGGTCCCCTTGCGAGAGCTCAGCGAGGCAAGACTGCGCGCTCGCAATCATCTTCTGGGCGTCGTCCACAAAGAGGCGCGCCGCCTGTTCTTTTTTTGAACTGAGAGCTTGGCTGTTGAGTGCTGACGAGAGTGAAAGTCCCATACTGACCTCTCTTCGACAAAAAGAGCTGTTGCCTGAAGCCTCATGCGGAAACCGCATGGCCGAAGGCGCAATGCCGAAGCGAAAGATGAAAAGTCCGGGATTTTCGTCAAAGTTTCGACGCCTGGCAGCCGAACTGAATCACCCCGATCAGCTTTTGGAAAATGCGAGCGCCGTTTACCTGGTCCGCAATCTTGCCGCTGGCCGCGGGGCTGGGTTTGCTGGAGCCCGGCGGGTGGCCCGCGAAGGATATGCGCAGTTATCGCGACCGGTGCGGCGGCATTTGGATTCCCCGCGCCACCGACTCGCGGGCCCTCATCGCAAATCAAAACGAAGTCGCCGTATCAAATTTTGCCAGTCCCCTCACGCGCCACCCGCAGATCACCGGGGCGTCGCCATACAAACCCATAATCACCCAGATTTTTGTGGGCGTTATGACTTCTGCAGAGAAGCTGAAGGTTGGCCTCACTCGCGATCCCTCCTCGGCCCACCGGAATTTTGTGATCAATCTCAAGTGCGTAACTCGAGGTACAACGCCGGCCGTTGCTGTCGAGAAATTCGCACCGTCCCTGCGCGCGCGACCATGTCAAGCGCTTCAGTGCTGTAGGAATATACCGCGAAGGCTGAATAGGCTGGAACTTACACGTTCCGTGTGTGCTCTGCGGAGAAGGAGCGCGGAGCAAATGGGGCGCGCGTTTCGCGTAAGCTAAGGTGGGTTCAGTAGGTTGAGCGAGCTGTTTGCCAGCAGTGAGCGGCTCCGACTTCGATGGATCCAACTTTTGAAGCGCGATATCCGCGAGCATCTCAAACAATTCAGCATAACTCGGACATGGATTTTTGTGGGCAACCAGCCCGCGGAGGCGCATTAGTTTTTCGCGAAGCTCGGATCCCGCCACGAAGGTGATGCTCGACTCGGATTCATTGAGCGTTCGCTCGCGCTCACGTGGAACGGCCTGAAGCGAGATCGCAGCCAGGAGTCCTTCGGTTTGACGGGTGGACTTACCTTCTATCTTACTCAGGAGCTCGCGCTTCGCCGCAGAAGCGTAGGTTGTTCCGAGTTTCTTCTCAGCCCTGAAAAAGTTCTGGAGCTGACTCGCTGTAGAGAGAGTAATCTCGCCGCTACTCAGTTTAGCTTCGGTTTCAGGAAGATCACGCAGAAGGCGCATGGCTTGGATTCGCCGATGAGCGGCGCCGTCACTGTACTTCAGTTCTTGAACTAAAAATTCGTGGAGTGATGAGTGTTTCTCTCCGTAGAGTTTACGCGCGTCAATTTCGCGGATGTGGTGAAGGAGCTCAACGCCAATCCGTCGCTCCTCTTGGGCGAGCGCGCGGATATTACTGAGCAGTTCAAGGTTTGTCAGGGACTTCATGTTTTTCATGTCCCTCGCATATCACCGAAAAACCGCTCCTGTGATCCGCGCACAAATGCCACAGGAGCCGCAAACTGAATATAGGACTCGCGCCCCTACGAAGCGCTCGCAAACGCCAGACGCTGAACGCAGCAGACCTTCGGTAGGCGATTTAACGCGTATTTGCCTGGTTTTTGGCTGTTTTTAAAGAAACCATGTCAACTGCAGTTTTCAAAAAATGCGTCCGAAATCACGGCGCGTTAAGAAGGGAATTTCGTGTGCCCCATAAACCCCGCATGCGCTCCGGCGCAGAAGCTCACACACCTGAAACGCGGGAGTTTACACAGTCGATCGCGCGCGCCTCTGATTTTGTCAAAAGGAAGGTTTGCACTAAAACTCTGATGCTGAATGAGCGTGAGATGCCAGCAAGCTATTTGGTTTGTGGTCATACTCGAAGGAGAGATCGTTTGTTACTCTTGCGAGAGGAAATTCAAAAAAGCAGAATCAGCTTCCGCAATTTTCTTCTGTTTTTCTTCTCCCGATAAACTGAGTGCTGCATTCAAAATCGGACCAAGCGTACCCACCATGAAATCGGTTTCAGTCTCAGAAACCCCTTCTGTCAGCATATTCTTGATTCGACCTTCAACCATAGCTCTCTGATTGTTATCACTAATATTCCCGCTAAAAACTGAAGATTGAACATCTTTACTGCGAAGGTCTCTGAAACTGATTTTCCAAAGTGCGACTGTATCTGGTGTGCAGGTTCTTTCAAAGGCAGCGGAATACCCTCCAACATCCACAGCCATCAGGAGGGGTTTACATGCGGAACTTGTGGAAGGCTTCTGTTTTGCTGGAGCGCGATGACCGGCTACCTTTGTTTGGGCAAATACAGATGTGGAAATAACAACGACCAAAGAAAAGACACAAAGTCGAACAAAGACTTTCATAGCTATTAGCCTCCACTGATAGTTTAGAGTAGGGCATTTCGGAAAGAAACAGTTGATCATTTGACACTCCTCCGCTGACCCCTCGTTAGCCTAAAGAGCACTGCTCCTGCGACTTTACCGCTCCTTCAAACTTCGATCTTATTATTTCTCACGCAGCTCTGAGGACCCATGATCGCGACTCCGCTCCGGCGCAGAAGTTTACACACGGAACGTGTAAGCTCCCCTCTTCAAATCTCAACCCGGCCTAAGGCCATTCCGGAAATATTTTTAAAGTTATTCAGAACGGGAACCGAGTTTCGATAGAGTGACAGACACACACCGCGCATCGCGCTATAAACTACCGCGCCGGATTACATCGGAGCCCCGACTCATGCTCCAGTTAGGGAGACGGGGCCAGTCTCTCGTTCAAGTCATGGTGGGGATGGGTGTCATGACTGTTGCCATGACCGCTTTCATGGCGATGCAGAGCTATCAGCAAAAAATGATGCTCAACAATCAAAGTGTCATGGCTCGCAATCTCTTGCAGCTTCGCATCGAGCGTTATCTCGGTGACCCGTCGTCATTGACCAAAACGCTCGCGACAAATGTAAATACGGGATTGATCAGCTGCCTGAAATCTCCGGTATCCTGTACTCAGACTACTGCTCCGCAAGGATTCAATCTGATCGATGCCACGAACACCAAAATAGCGGGATCAGTGGCATTTACGTCTTCGGCTACTGCAACGTCAGCAGTTCTCTACGACTACAACGGCGCGCCTTGCACGACTCCAAGCCCGCAATGTCTCTTTCAGGCATACACAACGTACAGTGCGACTTGTCCTAGCGGAACATCCCCTTGCCCAAATCCCAGTGTGACTGCTCAATACACGGTCGCGCAAGCACCCGGGATTACTCCAGTAGGAGGCACGCCGCTGAAAACAGTGACGAGTCAGCCTATTCTGATAGCGGCAAGCGAGGATTCATCTGATCCTATTCCACCCGATGATGACGTCATTCCAGGAGGCACTCCTTGTGGATATCAAAACAGGGGCGTAACGATGTATCAAAAAGAATCACGTCATTGCTGCTTGCTCGGCACCAGCACCTCCAACAGCGGCAAAATCAGCGCCGTCCATTGCTCGCCAAATTGAGGACTGAGCGCGTGCGTGGGTAAACTCTCCCCTGCTCGCGCCTCGTTAGCCTAAAGAGCACTGCTCCCGCGACTTCGCCGCCCCTTCAAACCCCAAAACGCGAAAAAAATTACAGGAGCCCGCTTGCGGGCACAAACACGTCTTTGTCGGAGTCATAAACCAAAAGTGAAAGTGTGTGAATGTCATAGACCCACCCATGGAGCTGAAGGGTTCCCTTCGCAAGCGCCTGCACTACTTGCGTGTAGGTCGAAAGATTTTTGAGCTGGAGCAGAACGCTCTCTTCAACCGCGCGTTTCCAACGCTGCTCTTTATCAGGGATTGGTTCCAGGCGTTCTACCACCTCCTTCACTTCACTCAACCAGTCGAATAACGAGGGCAGCTCACGAATGGGGTCCAGGCCATCGATTGCCGCCTTGACGCCACCGCAGCCATAATGTCCGCAAACGATGATGTGCGGTACCTTGAGGTGACTCACGGCGTACTCAATGGCCGCGCCCACACTTGAATCGGGATCGCTGAAAACAGGCACCAGGTTTGCGACGTTTCGAAGCACAAAAAGCCGCCCGGGAGTTGAATGAGTCAAGAGCTCGGGAACCACGCGCGAGTCCGAGCAGCCGATAAAGAGCGCGTCGGGACTTTGGCCTTCACTTGCGAGGCGCTTCAGAAACTCGGACTCATCACCCAGGGAGTTCTGAAGAAATTTTCTGTGACCTCGTAGAAGACTTTTTGTCATGTCTCAACATTGCACGATTTGAGGATGATCATCAACGGGACCTGGAGGGATCACCGGTGCGGGGCACGACGAGATTTTTCGATGACTGCCGATCCCCGCTTCGCGCCAGCTGGCTCAAGGCCCGCAAGCGCGCCGCCTCCACGCACCAGCACAGGGACAGTCTTTTCAAATTTTTCACCCGAGGCGGTCACCACTTTCACGTCTACCGCTAAAAAGAAGTCACCCTCGCGAACCGGCACGATCTCAAACGAAATACTGCGACGATCTCCGCGCGTGATCACGCCTGCAAAATCGCGCGACTTCTGGCCGCTCTTCCACGAAATCCCACCCGTATCGGGATCGTCTTCTAAGATTCGCACCGCGAATCCTAGACTCTCCAAATTTTCATGCTCGCTCCAGGCGTCCACTTGAACTTTGAGTGGTTTATGGAGTGTATGGGTCTTTGAATAATCCACTCTGACCTGAATCGGTGCCTGCGGCTTTGCCGCCCACGCCTCACCGGCGTGCGCCTCGGCCGCGTGAGCATCGCTGGCACGAGCATCCGAAATAGCAACGCCCGAGTTCAGCGCGCACGCGGTTGCGTTGAGCGCCAAGACGGATACTGCGAGTACAAGTGACGTCGGCTTATTCACCGTCCGCCTCTCGGTTTGGAATCCGCTTCGCCTGAATCCAAAATCACCACGGCCTTGCCATGAGCGCCTTTTCGAAGGCGCCCGACCTTTTTCAAAATCTGAGCTCCGTCTGCGTAAATCCGAACCGTCTTGGTTGCTTGAAAGGATCCCGAAGGCCCGCTCAACAACAAGTCGACAGCGACAAGGCCCGAAACTCCCGCTGCTGCTCGCACCGTCACCGCATGGGAGTGCGGCTCATGCGCGCGACAGTCCGTAAATCTCCGCGAGAGCTCACCAAAAAGTTGAACGCCGTCAAGGCCGCGCACGGTGCTCGTGAGCTCCGCACACTCCACTCCCGGCACGACATCAATCACAAGATCCATGTCGCGATCAGCAGGAATCTCTCCGCTCAGATTACTTTGAATCTCAATCGGAGGCTGCGGCTTTCCGCCGTTCCAAGGCATTCCATCCCGGCTTGCAGCCCCGCGTTTCATGCGCTGATGCGATAAAGAATGAAAATCACGCGCCTCCTCAGATCGCCCTTTGAAAAAATTCGGCGACGCCAAGTACAGGCCTCCCACCAAAGACAACAAGAGTGCGGTAATTCCAACTTTCTTATTGGATGACGATGTCATATTTGGACACCTCTCCTTCGTAACCTTGAATGACTATGACGTAGGTCTGATTTTGTTGGGCGGTGAAACTCTTTTGCGGGCATCCGCCCGAGCCATCATCCACCGCAACAAAATCTCCGACTCGATAAATATACATATCGAGCGAGTCCCTGGCGGAACATGAGAGCGCAACAATGGACTCGCTTTCGGTACTCCACTCATAAAGGCTTTGAACTGTAATCCTTACGGTCGCTGGAGCGCCCGCATGCGTGTAGCGATACCACCGGTTCATCCCAAACTTGTTGTCAGCATAATCGTAACCGCCCTTTGATGTCATATCGTGGTCGGTAGCGGCATTAGTTCCAGAGTTGAGCGCGCGATAGGGATTCCAAAAGTCCCTCAGGTACGAAACAGGAGAGACACCATAGTTCCGCGAAGCCTCATAGGCCAACCCCAAGTCACCGTCCTGGTCAAACGGGTCTGCGGTTCCTCCCGCCCCATTCGCACAGGTACCCACGCAGAGCGAATCAATATTTCCGCCCAGGGTCGTGCCCCAAAGAGTCTGAAGAGACTCGGACGATGAACCATTTAAATTTCGATAGTAAGAGGCAAAGGACTGCAAAGTGGTCAACGCAGGAGTAAGCCTTTGCCCGTCCTCAAGCGCCTGATGAATTTTCAAAAAATTTTGGCCGCCGTTCGCGTAGAGCCTCCAAAGAAAATGCTGGGCGCTAATCTCACTGTAAATTCCGCGATCATTACCACTGGGTGCCGTGTCGACCGAAAAACTGAACCCACTCGCCTGCGAACTTCCGGATGTATCTACGTAAGTGGCCTTGACCAAATCAGTCGAAGCGACCGAAGCAATCGCTGAAAACGCATTTCCAA
Organism: Bdellovibrio sp. ZAP7; assembly: GCA_945865865.1. Lineage (GTDB taxonomy): Bacteria > Bdellovibrionota > UBA1018 > UBA1018 > UBA1018 > CAMBEX01. Next base: position 4,584 of record CAMBEX010000072.1, on the reverse strand, counting down.
AGCCTTCGCCAAACGCAACGGTAGGTTCGAGCTCATCGCCCAACGCATGTGAGCCGCCGATCGAGTCCGCGCGATAAAAGCTGTCTTCGACATAATGTCCGAACTCATGAGCGACCACATGATCATCGAGCTCATCCGTGTCAGCCCCCTCCTTGCCCAGGATGTAAATACTTCTGACGCCTTGTTCGATCGTGAAATGTGAAGTGATGATTTCACCGAGTGACCTTTCGCCCGAAATCGCCACGTTGTTTGCGCTCCAGTTCACATACAACAACGGAAACTGAGCCGCTGGGCTTCCCTGGCAAACCTTTTCAATTCCATTGAGAACGGTGTCGATCAGCGCAAAGGGTGCGGCCGCGCGGCTGGTGTATTTTCCGGAAACATGAGTGAGCGAGGCCGTGAGGTTTACCCCGCTTGCCGTGGCGACATAGGACGAGACCGAGTCGTGCGCATACTGAGCTTGTCCTTGCGTGTTGTCCAAGACGCTGACATTCCACGCCGCGCCATTACAGGCCTCGCTGCCTTGTCTTTCATACGAGTCCTCTTTGAGAGCGGCCAGTGCGCGCACCTTCACGTCATAGCCCGCAACACTGAGCGAATAATTACCGCCGTCATCCGTACGCGACTCGGCGACCGCGTTTCCGCAATTATCCACGGCTTGTACGATGACCCGGCGCGCGGGCTTCGTTTCTTCGGCAGAATAATTAATTCTCCCACTCGAAGTTCCTGACTTAACTGCAGGAGCCCGTTCGTACTGAACTCTACCCGTCAGGACAAAGGGCACGTGCTGAGCGGCCTCGGAGACGCACGGCTTCGAGGGGTCCTCGTCAGCGCCAAACAAGCCACCAAGAATGCCTTGGCCTCCACAGCCGCTCAACGCGACCACAAAGTTCAGGATCACCCATGCTCGAGGACGCAAAAGTAATGAAAAAAATCGACGGGTACCCATCACTCTTATTGTACGCCACAGACCGAGGGTCCTCAACCGGCACTATTGTCCTAGAACTTCAGATCACGACTGATTTTATGGAGAAATTTACGACACCCACTCGAGCATCGAAAAAAAAATCGCCCGGGCGCGTGTCACTCAAGACACACTAGAAATTTCCAAAAAAAACGGGCCGATTTCCGCAGCATCCTAGCCACTAAAAATCTGATGGGGAGAGTGCTCTCCCACCCACTGCCGGAGTTCGCAGTAGGCCTTGCCCTCGCTCAATCGAACATAAGCAAACGTCAGGCGAAACTGCTGGCCCAACCCCCGCCAATCCAGATTGATCATCTTGGTCCAGGTGCCCGTATTGATATACTGCTTTCCGTCGGGCCAGATGCGGTTCATCGGTCGGTGTGTATGACCGAAAATCACGGTGCGCACGTGGGGCTTTTCGTCGAGAATCCTGCGTGCATTTCCTTCGAGATCCAGCAGCATGTTCTTGGACTCTTGCTTGACGATCTCAGCCGTGACTTTGAGTCGCGATCTGCGCTTCGGGCTCGGAACGAACCGCGTTTTCAAAAAATAAAAGAGTGTGAGAAACGAAAACCTCAATGTGAACCAAGTGTCCACCACGAGCCCCAGAAGCAAAAAAATCTTGATGGGCCTGACCTTGTCGACGTAATCGCGCTCCCACTTAAAGCGATTGATGATCTTCAAAACGTAAAAGCTCCCCCACGGGAGGTTCAAAACGGGCTTGTCCAAAAACGGCGACTCCAGGAGCGGCTGCTCGTAATTGAGCACATTGACCGCCTCAAACTGATTGCCGTGATGGATCTCGACGCCCTCTTCGAAAATCAAACGATCGGTTTCGTGCAAAATCCGCACTTTTTCACTGGGAAATTTTCCTTCAGGATCCATCTCCCGAATAATCCGCTCGCGGACGGCCGGAAAAAACAGGTCCGGATCGTGATTGCCGATCAGGTAGGTGACAAACTTTCCGGGCTTTGAGGCGAACGCGCGGATCGCCGACATGACGAGCGGATGCCCCGCGATGATCGCTTCGGTTTTGTAGAGCGCGATCTCTTCGGTAATCGCGTCTTCGAACTCCCCCTGATAAGCAACATTGAGATAATCAAAAAAATCACCGTTGATGATCAACTCGACTGCAACCGGCCCATCAGGGTCCTGTCCATACTTACCGTTCGAAAAGTGATTGAACAGATCCGCCATCTCGTCATCGAAGAAAAAATCCTCGTGCGGATTGAGCTTGCCTTCAAAAAATCTGCCGGCCGAGAGATGGCAATCACTGATGACAATTTTGAACCTGTCCACTCCCTCGATTATAGACTAGAATTTTCTTCACACCATGCCAGTCTTACTTTTTCTCGCTCGCATCGCAGGACATTCAGCCGCTTGGGCAACGGCCTGCCTTGCGTTGCCGCTTCAGTCTTTCGCCGGACCGCCAATTTCCAATCACCGTCCCTCTCTGCGGATGTTAATCCCCAGTGATGGCGGCACCCATGAGTTGCAACGCGAACTCATCACGATCGCCGAAAACTATCGCCGCACCCATCCTGAAGAAAACCCCGTCGAAATTATCATGGGTGGCGGGGGTGGCGAAGGTGGCGAAAATTTTTCGTCGCTCAAGGAGCTGGTCACCACGCAGCTCGCGGGCTCTCCCCCTGATCTTGCGGCGGTGGAATGCTCCGAGGTCGAGGCCCTTTCTCAGATTGAAATCTTGCGCACGCTGGTCCGCCCCATCGATCGCGATCGTCTCCAGCCCTTTCTCAAAAAGATCCCACCAGGCCTGATCAAAAAAAACGCAAGCACCCTGCCCCTTCAAAGGTCCCATTTGATTTTGGCGATCAACATTTCGGCACTCAAGAATGCGCGCCTATGGAACTCCAAAACGGGCAGTCCAAAAACTTGGAAATCACTGATTGATCTTGCGCAGGCATTTTCTGGCACCGGCGCGATCACCCTTCCACTCTCAGGACCTCGAGGCCTTTTGGCATTTGAAGCGCTCACTCGACTTCCCCTTTGGGTTCGCCGGGGCGAAACCGTTCTCGCAAACCGTGAACTGAGGCCGTGGATCGATGAGCTGAACCTCCTCCTTTCGAAAACCGGCCTCCTTCGAAACGAAGAATCCCCGGAGCGGGGACTTGAACTTTTTCTCACCCAGCAGACTTTCTTTTTGATCACCGAAAGCCATTGGGTCCCTCAGCTCCAATCCCAAGCCAAATTTGAATGGCGAGCTGGCCCTATTCCCACGCATGGACAAGGCGCCCGCTCTGCCGCCCTGCCTAAAAATACCCCGCTTGTGACTGGATCCGATCTCTTAATCGTCCGGGAGTCCCCGGCCGTCTGGAAATGGCTGCATTTTCTCTACTCACAAAAAGTCATTACAGACCGGCTAGCCGCTGGAGCCTCCCCGCACCTTTCCCGAACCTCGGCGCCCAATGGGATCCGCTACCGTCAGGAATGGATTTCGGCCTTAAAAACGCTTTTTTCGGGGTCCAAACGGCCTACTCCGACCGAAGATATTTTTACAGGGCTGGACGCCGCCTTTTCAAAGACAGATTAGGCCCGGTGCGGCAAATTGGGTTTGACTTTGGCCGGATAATCCGCAAAACAGAGGGCACTATGGCAGACGTATCCAAAAAATGGGACGACAATGTCGGTGGAAAATTCTTTGTAGACGACCAGTGCATCGATTGCGACGCTTGTCGCACCGAGGCGCCTGATAATTTCACGCGCAACGACGAGCATGGTTACTCTTACGTTTTTAAGCAGCCCGCCTCCCCCGAGGAAGAAGAGAAGTGTAAAGCTGCTCTCGAGGCGTGCCCGGTCGAGGCCATCGGCAACTAATTTGAGTTCTTAAAGCCCCACTGGGCAGTCACGGTTTAAATAAAAAAGCGGAAAAGACCCCGACGTTGGATCGGCTTCTTTTCCGCTTTTTTTTATTTGTTTGAAATTTCTAAGCAGCGCGCTTGAGGGCTCGTGCCGCAGGCTTACGTCGAGTCACCGCGACAGCGACCTTGCGTCCGGGACGAGAAATGACTTTGAGCGCGGCGGTAGAGGTCGTGCCTTTGAATGCACTAGGAAACGCATTTTTCAGAGTCTTGACCACCTTTTTGCGAACCGTCTGAGCTGAAGCCGTGGCCTTGCGACCCCGAACCAATGCCTGGACTCCAAGAACTGCCACCGCTTTGCGAGCGAGCTTCTTTGAAGCGGCCGCAGCCAACAAACTTCTTGAGGGAGCTTTTCGAGCGGCGGTTTTGGATGCTGAAAGCGAAACACTTTTACCGGACATCCGAGCATTCTTGATAGCCATGGGTCTCTCCTGTTAGGCGTCGAAAGACGACGCTGGTTTTAAGTGGGTAAGATCGCCGAGCTCATCTCATGAAACTGCTGGGAACAAAGAGGCTGGCGATTTTTCCAAACACCCAACTACGGAGAGCGGGCACTGCAAGACACAGACCGCACAAGAAATCCGGGCTCAACCCAATCGTCAATTGAACTTTCCGATCTGCACGAACTGTGAAGGACTCACCGCTTCATTCGCCAAAATCGAGGTCTTTTGAGCCACTTTGCGCGCAAGTTCGCGAAAGATATTCGCAACTGGACTTTCGGGATCTTTGACAACAATGGGT
>CAMBEX010000071.1 GCA_945865865.1 Bdellovibrio sp. ZAP7 | reverse complement strand
AATGCACGACTCGCCCGTTTCGTACATGTTCAGAAAGCCGTCTTCGTGCTTGTTAGCACCGACGAGCTCGAATGCCAGGTTGACGCCGATGTTATCGCGAATCTGGTAGTTCATGTTCGGAGCAAGGTAAAACTTGGCAAAATTGGCGTGGTTCGCGCGTTTGCTGTTGTAAAGATAGGGTTGAGCAAAGGCGACAGCACCGACTGAAGCACGGCTCTTTCCGAGATCCAAATTGCTAATCGTCATGAGCCGAGTATAGGCCACGATCCCTTTGTTTCTGGAATCTTCCATAATGCTTGGGTAGAGGCGGGCTTGTCCGGCCATGCTAAATTTGCCGCGTTTGATCAGGTCGGCTTTTTTGGCGTGAATGTAAGGGTTGAGGAGCATGAGTCCGCCCTTGTCTTTTTGAGCTGCCAAAAAGTTCAGAGCTGCGCCGACGCCAGTGGTTGCGTTGAGCTTGTAGCCCATTGCGATCTGGTTTTCGGAGTAGAGCGCAAGACTGGTGGGATCCGTAACAGTAGGTCCGCCGAGACTGGTGGCGGCCATCACAGAAATATTGTCGAGGAGTCTGGGTTGAGCGATTGAAACGCTCGAGACCGATGAGTTTACGGTCGAAGACTGAGTCTTTGCGGATGCCGCAGACAATTTCTTGCTGGACGTCGACTTACGCGTCGAGGTTGCTGCAACTGCCGAATTGGCAATTACGCCAACCATTACGGCAAGGGTTGCCGCTTTTAGAATGACGCCGTTTTTTTTCATAGGGACCTGTTCCTTTGTGTTTTGTGCTCGTGGGCTGAACCCACCGCAAAAAAATGATTTCGACGCGATATAGCAAGCGGTCTGCCATGCTGCAACACCTGCTTGGTTTCTGAGTAATGTTTGTGACTTAGAGCGAAAACCCACAAAAACAGGCTCAAAAATACGCTTTTTGGGTGTCTAAACTTTAGACACATGCACAGGGGTTGTACGAAAGTCTGAAGGGCACAGAGAGGGTTGGGGGCAGAACGCCCCGTCTGATGACGTGATTTTTTCAAAAAAAAAGCCCCCGCTCAGGATGTGAGCGAGGGCTTTGATTTCTTAAATACTAGATCTTAGTGCTGAGAGCGATTGCCGCGATCACCACCGCCGCGAGGTCCTCGGTCACCGCCGCCACGTGGGCCGCGATCACCACCACCGCCACCGCCACCACCACCTGATCCCGGTGTCCGAGGCACGAAGCCTTCAGGAAGCGGGAGCAATACTTTGCGCGAAAGGCGAATCTTGCCGGACTTATCGACTTCGACCACCTTCACTTCGATTTCGTCGCCTTCTTTGATGTAGTCGGTGACGACGTTTACGCGCTCGTGAGCGATTTCAGAAACGTGGAGCAGGCCGTCCTGGTTAGGAAGCACGCCAACAAAAGCTCCAAATTCAACGACCTTCTTGACGATGCCTTTGTAGACCTTGCCAACTTCAACCTGAGCCACGATGTCGCGGATCATGTTGATGGCGTTCTGAGCAGCAGCGCCATCGTTTGAAGCGATGTTGATGCGGCCGTCGTCATTGATGTCAATCTTGCAGCCGGTCTTCGCAATGATGTCCTTAACCACTTTTCCGCCCGAACCGATGACTTCGCGGATCTTATCCACGGGGACCGTGATCGTCGTGATGCGGGGTGCGTACTTGGACATTTCGGTGCGAGGCGCTTCGATTGCCTTCGCCATTTCAGCGAGAATGTGGAGACGGCCCTGCTGTGCCTGCATGAGTGCAGTGCGCATGATGGCTTCGTCCACGCCTTCAATTTTGATGTCCATCTGAATGCCGGTGACGCCTTGACGGGTTCCAGCCACTTTGAAGTCCATGTCGCCGAGGTGGTCTTCGTCACCGAGAATGTCGGTGAGGACCGCAACACGACTGCCTTCTTTGATCAGACCCATGGCAATACCAGCCACTGGCTTTGGATACGGAACGCCTGCGTCCATGAGCGCCATGGAAGTGGAACACACCGAACCCATCGAAGAAGAACCGTTGCTTTCGAGAGTTTCGCAAACGATACGCACCGTGTACGGAAACTTTTCGTGCGGAGGCATCATTGCTTTGATGGAACGCTCAGCCAGCGCGCCGTGACCGATTTCGCGGCGGCTCTGACCACCCATGCGGCCGGTTTCACCGACGCTGTAAGGCGGAAAGTTGTAGTGCAACATGAAATTGCGCATTGAGTTCTGGAACATCGTATCGACGATCTGTTCGTCGTCGGTGGTTCCCAAAGTTACTGCAGCAAGAACCTGCGTCTCGCCGCGGGTAAACAGTGCGCTACCGTGAGTACGAGGAAGAACGCCCGCTTCGACGTTGATCGGGCGGACGGACTTGGTGTCGCGGCCGTCGATGCGCACGCCTTCAGTCAAAATCATTTCACGCATCAGGTTGTACTGAAGCAGTTCGAAAGTGGACTTGACCTGTTCATCGAGCTTTGCAGCCGCTTTTGGGTCTTTTTCTTTCAGTTCTGCAGAAACCATTGCGGCAACGCAGGCTTTCTTGGCTTCGCCAACCATGTCGTAGCGCTCGCCCTTGTCTTTGGTGCGAAGTGCTTTTTCGAGGGTGGCTTTTGCGTTCTTTTCGACCTGAGTCTTGATGGAAGCGTCGACTGCAGCAGGGGTGAAGGTGCGCTTGGTCTTGCCGCAGAGCTTGCCGAGCTCTTCGATCATCGTAACGACTTTTTTGATTTCGTTATGGCCATGAACGATCGCATCGAGAATTTCAGTTTCAGGAACTTCGCGAGCGCCGCCTTCGACCATCATGATGGCGTTCTTGGTGCCGGTGATGAAAACTTCCATGTCGGTTTCCCATTTATCGACCTGAGTCCAGGTAGGGTTAACGACAAACTTTCCGTCAATGCGGCCCATGCGGCACGCAGCGGTAGGTCCGTTGAACGGAATATCGGAGATGGTCAGTGCGGCTGAGGCGCCGACAGCTGCTGCGACATCGACGTCAGCTTCCATGTCCACGGAAAGGACGGTGGCGACGACCTGAGTGTCGTGAAAATAGCCTTCAGGAAAAAGCGGGCGAATCGGGCGATCGATCAAGCGCGCAGAAAGAGTCGCTTCAGCGGTCGGACGTCCTTCACGCTTGAAAAAGCTGCCTGGGATTTTTCCGGCGGCATAAAATCTCTCAGCGAACTCTACGGTGAGTGGGAAAAAGTCGATTCCAACTCGGGGATCTTTTGCGGAACACGCAGTCACGAGGACACGGGTGTCTCCGTAACTCACGAGTACGGCGCCGTCGGCCTGTCTTGCCATTTTACCTGTTTCAATAGTGAGGGTTTTTCCACCCATTTCACATGATACGCGATGAATCATAATCTTCTCTCTTAGTGTCCTGGCCTACGGCCTTGGACGGTGGTTGGGAGTGGGCACACATGGAGCCTGAATCCCAACGGGTTCAAAAAATGAGACCTCTCCCTGCAGAGCGTTCCGCGCGACCGCGGAGCCCAAAACGCAGGCAAAAAGCCGTAAAAATAACTTATTTTCTCAGTTCCAAAGACAGAATGAGCTTGCTGTAGCGCTGGGTGTCGGACTTTTTGAGGTAGTTCAAAAGACGACGGCGCTGACCGATTAAATCCAGGAGACCGCGCTTGGAGTGGTGGTCTTTCTTGTGGGTTGCGAAGTGCTGATTGAGCTCGTTAATACGCGTGGTGATCAGAGCGACCTGAACTTCGGGTGAACCCGTGTCCTTAGCGCCCATAGCGTATTTCTTAACGATTTCAGCTTTTTTTGCTTTAATTTCTGTTTTGCCTGCCATTTTAATCCTGCTGATGTTGTTGGCCTGATGGCCAAGGTTTCATTTGTTCTTTTTTTAAGTGGCTTGAGGGTAACATGCGGTTGAGCGTCCTGTAAAGGGCCAATTCTTAACCGTTTTCGTCGTCATCGTCCGAAAATCCCTGCGTAGGGATTGCGCGCGGTGGACCGCTAGGTGCCAGATCTGTTTGCAGAAAGTCTCTCAGTTTTTGAATGACCTTGGCCTCAATTTGGCGGGCCCGCTCGCGGGTGAGGCCGTAGAGGTCGGCGACTTCCTGAAGGGTCTTGGGCTCTTCAGCTAAGAGGCGGTCTTCTAAAACCTTGCGTTCCTTCTCGTTGAGGAGGTTTTTAAATTCGGGGATTCTTTCCCGGATGAGTTCGATCAGTTGGGCATGGATCAGTCCGGACTCAGCGCTCTCTCGGTCATCGGGCATGAGATCCCTGTAAGCCGACTTCTGTTCCGAGTCGCCCACTGGGGCGTCGAGTGAAACCTCGCTCCCGTGGCTGGAGAGCCGTTGTTGCATTTCAATAACGTCCTTTTCGCGGACGTCGAGCCGTTCAGCCATGAGTTTAGGGGCGGGTAGCAACCCCTGAGCTTCGACTCGCTGCTGTTCGCGCATGAGCTGGTAAAAGAGTTTTTTCTGGGCCTGAGTCGTCCCGATCTTAACCAGCCGAAAATTGTCGAGGAGGTATTTGAGAATATGGGAGCGGATCCACCACGACGAATAATAGCTTAAGCGCGCGCCCTTGGTGGGGTCGAACTTCGAGACGGCCTTCATGAGCCCGATGTTTCCTTCTTGGATCAGATCCATGATGTTCGAATAGATGTTTCGATATTCCATCGCGATTTTGACCACGAGGCGAAGATTCGCGGTGACCATTGCTTTTGCAGCGTCGAGATCGCCTCGGTCGCGCATGCGAATCGCCAAATCGAGTTCTTCTTCGGCCGAAAGCAGAGCGTATCGGCTGATCTCTTGGAAGTAGCGGCGAAGGGGATCAGATATCGAGACCGCCGCCAGTTCGGTTTCGGCAGTGTGTACCGGCACGAGCGCGGTCGTTTCTGGTTCGCCTACGAGCTCATCCGGGGCGCCTTCTTCGGCTTCGGAGGCGCTGTCGATCGGGGGAAGCTCATAATGAGGCTTCTTTGATTTTCTGGGAGCTGATTTACGAACCATTTTCAAAATTTCTGTATAATGGAATATAAATGGACTCAAGCAAGACGGAGTTTTCCATTAGCGGAGTCAAGGTTGCGATGGGCGAAACCCGCGAAATCTATCTCAAGGTTTCGGAGTCTTACCTTTCTGGGGCGATTCAAATTCCGGTAACAGTCATTCGAGGAAGGCAGGCCGGGCCTACCGCCTTTGTGACGGCCGCGATTCATGGCGATGAAATCAATGGAGCCGACATTGTCCGTCGACTGATTTTTGACGTGGACCACGAACAGCTTCGGGGAACGCTGATTGCCATTCCGGTCGTCAACATTCCCGGGTTTCTTACACAGTCTCGCTATCTCCCGTATCACCGTGACCTCAATCGGTTTTTTCCAGGAAAGCGCCGCGGAAATAACGCGGAGCGCATGGCTTACAAGATTTTCAGCGAAGTGGTTTCAAAGTGCGATTTTGGAATCGACCTGCACACGGCGGCTGAGGGCCGACTCAATCTTCCGCATATTCGCGGTGACATGACGAACTCTCAGGTCAGGCGCCTTTCGCGCGCTTTTGGTGCGACTGTGCTTGTGGATCAAAAGGGCCTGAGGGGGTCATTGCGCCGCGAGGCGACCGAGTCGGGGGTTCCAACCATTCTTTTTGAAGCGGGCGAGACCGGTCGCTTTTCTCAACGGGTATCCATTGCCGGACTTCAGGGGGTTCTCAACGTTTTGGCGCAATCAGGAATGTGGGAGTCCCTCGCTCCTCCTAAGCCGCCATTTCAGGTGATTGTCAAAGACAGTGATTGGCTGCGCGCCGAAAAGGGCGGGATTCTCGATCTCTCGGTCAAGCCGGGTGATTTGCTCTATGAGGGCGACAGGATCGGTTTGGTGCTCAATCCTTTTGGGCGCACGGTGACACAGATTCGGTCGGCCACCACCGGTATCGTGATTGGAGTGACGACCGCTCCCCTGACGATTCCGGGTACCGGGATCGTCCATGTCGCTAAACTCAAAAAGACTCTGGCGCGCGTCGAAAAATCGATACGCAAGACCAAGGCCCGCAAGCGAAGAGCTCAGACTCGCAAGAAAAGTGTCAAAAACTGATCGCCGCACTCTGATCGACAGTCCATGAGGCGCAGGATACGATTGTAAGAATGGTCGCTCCAGCTCGAAAATCTCAATTCAAAAAGACCGTATTTGGAAATGGCCTCACACTAGTTTCTGAGCGCCACACTAATTTTAGAAGCCTGGCCATTGGCGTTTGGGTCAAAGCGGGAACCCGCCACGAGCGGCCGCATGAGGCCGGAGTTTCGCACTTTCTCGAGCACATGCTCTTCAAAGGGACAGAGACCCGCAGCGCGCTCCAGATTGCCCGCGAGGTAGAACAAGTGGGTGGCGAGTTCAACGCTTTCACGACTCGCGAGTACACCTGCTTTCATGTGCTTCTTTTGGAGCGCGACGTTCAGCTCGGAGTAGAAATCCTTTCTGACATTTTGCTCAATACCGTCTTTGATCCCGAAGAGATGGAAAAGGAGCGCAAAGTCATTTTGCAAGAAATCGCGATGGTGGACGAGGCTCCCGAGGAAATCGCGCATGACTTGTTTTTTGAGCTGACTTATCCCAGGCATGGATTGGGTCGACCGATTTTGGGAACTGAAAAAAGTATTCGCCAAATGCGCCGCGGGGACTTGATGCGGTATTTTCGCAAACGGTATCGCCCCGAGGATCTGGTGATTTCCGTAGCGGGGGATGTTTCTCACGACACCCTCAAGCGTTTGATGAAGCCTCTGACAAAATCACGGTGGCCAGGGAGATCGGCGGGTTCTCAAGGCGAGGGTTCGGGCTTAGGTTTTGCGCCTGCCCCCAAGCTTCGACAAGGTGCTTGGTGGGTCGAGAGGCCGACCGAACAGGTTCATTTGGTCTGGGGTGTCGAGGGTCCCAAGTATTCGGCTCGAGACCGGTTTGCCGCGTTTTTGCTGAATGTTCATCTGGGGGGCGGAATGAGTTCGACGCTCTTTCAGGAAATTCGTGAAAAAAATGGGTTGGCTTATACGGTGTACTCAAGCCTTTCGCCCTATCATGACACGGGATCTCTCACTATTTACGCAGCAACTGGAATGAGTCAGGTCCCTTTATGCGTGAAGTTGGTCGAAGAGTGCGTCTCAACCTTGAGCAGGAACTTGCTCGCGGACGCGGACCTCAAACTCATCAAAGATAATTTGAAGGGAACCATCTTACTCTCAGCCGACAGTGTTGAATCCCGCATGTCGAGCATCGCACTCAACGAAATTTTTCTCGGAAAGTACGTTCCGGTTGAAGAGGCCTGCAAGTTGATTGATGAGGTGACGCCGAGAGATATTCGGCGAGTAGCCAGGGCCCTGATTGGTTCTGGTCGCAAGAGTTTGCTCGCGCTGGGGCCAAAACCCTCCAAGCAGGTTCAGGTCAAACTCAAGACCAAGAGAATCGCGAAATAGTCGCGAGTTCTTCGCTTAACTCTGCTGTCTGCGGCGCCAGATCAGATAACCCACCACAGCGACAATAATCGCAATGAGCGGGAGCGGGAGGTCGTCGGACTGCTTTTGCTTGGCGGCCGGGGCAGGGGGTTGCGCCGGAAAAACGGTGCTTTCTTCAATTTTTGCAGGAATGTTGGTGTTTGCGAACAGGTTTGTACCGGCTGGTGCTGCGTTGATTCCACCTGCTTTGCGGAACACTCTCAGCGTATTCACCATGCTTTCAAAATCTGCAAGGTATTGGCTCCACTTGTCCTTGTTGACCGAGTAGGTGACGAGGATCCCGATGTCCTGCTTAACCGTCGCTAAATAGCGCGTGTAGAATCCTGGAATTTCGGATTCGAGATGGAGTGAGTCCACCCACGGGTGATTGTTGAGCTGAATCGACTTTGCGTATTTGGGCTCGGATTTGACGCTCTTTCCTTGGACGCTTTGGTAAACCTTGGGCGTCTTGAGGTAGTTTTCGTACTGATCCAAGCTGTCTTGATCACCTTTGAGTTTCGCGGCCAGCACGATGATGGCATCTCGTTTTTTGGCATCGTCTGAACTTTGGCAAACCCACTCGGCACCTTCGAGATTACATTGCCATCGTGGAGGCAACTCGAACTCTGAAAACTGGTTGGCGAATTTCGCGGAGTGAGCGGTGCCTGAAACTACCAGGAGAGAAGCAGCCAATGTGGAGATGATCAGTTTCATTGAGAGTCTAGTCCTTTTGCTCAGGCAAGTTTACAGGGGCCGTCTGGCTACAAACCCGTCTTCGATTGAAACTTCTTTGTAATATTCTTGGATAGCCAGTTCGGCTTCATTCCAGGTCAAGCGAGTCACCGTGGCAGTGGCAATGAGTTCTCCGGCGGAACCGTCCTGGCGAACTTGAAAGATGTGAAAAATCTGCCCCTTCGTCACGCCGTCGTTGGAGCCCTTGTCAATCGTCACGGCCGTACTGTGAGTTCGGACGATCTTGGCTTCAAGGATATAGGTTTGAAACTGGCCTTTCGCTTTCGGTCCCGAAGTCGCTCCACGCTGCCAGCTCATTTGCGCTCCCAGCATCGCGGTAAAACCGCTTGGAGCAGCCTGGCCCCAGACGGGCAATATCGCCGATGCCTGGAGTTCAAAGTCAGGTGAAAATCGAAAGCCTAATTGACCGCGCAAATTCACGAGTGATGGATTGACCGCATTCACCAGAAAACTTCCGCCGGCTCCGCTGCTCGAGCGACCGCTGATTTCTGCGTTAGCCACGGGGTCGTTTTTGAGCGAAAAGATTCCAAACGCTCCTGCGCTGGCTGAAAGTCCCCGCATTTTTGCCGCATAGCTGACCTTTGCCGACCAGGGCAGCGCCGCGGAGAAACTATCCGAGCGGTAGGTGTATCCACCGCCTGCATCGACAGTGAGTGTCGAGTCAGCACCCGATACCAACGGAAGTCTGAGAAAAGCTCCGCTGGTAATATCGGTGGAACCGTCACCCCGGAATGGCAGGCCTGCGGCCGCGAGGTCTGAGTTATTATAGGCTGGAAAATCAGTCTGAACTTGAACGTCCAGGGAGGTTCCACCGGCTCCCTCAAAAAGTCTGAAAACTGCGCCGACGGTTTGGTCCCCAAGTCCGTACGAAGTGCCTGTGGCACTTGCGCCATCCAGAAGTGTGGCAGCCCAACTGAGGCGCCCAAAGAAACTGAGTCGTGAGTTGACCCCGATTCCAACAGTGGCATCGCCCAAAAGTTTTTGAAGTTGAATCAAGCCGTCCGGGCTGACCGGTGTACCGTTTGCCGAAAAATTGGTTGTGGTGCGGTAGTAGCTGAACTCGGGGGCAAGCTGGAGAATTTTTGCGGGCGTGTGATGGGACTCCCAAGCGTGAATAAAAAACTCAGCATTCGCCGGTGCGGCCGAGAGCAGGGCCGACAGTGTCAGAGCGCTCAGAGTCGCCGCGGTAGCGCGGCCGGGTGAGACTTTTCCACAGGACTTTGGACGGGATTCAGTGGTGCTCATTACCTTAAAGGTTGCCATAGCTTGCGCCACCTGCCCAATTTTTTTTGTTCCAAAAATAGGGTTCCCATAAAGGGGGGGCGGGGTGTAGCTTCTGGCCGAATATGACCATTTACGAAGAATCTCTCGAGTACCATTCCCGCGGTCGCAAAGGGAAAATCGAAGTCGTTCCCACCAAACCGGTAGCTACCCAGACGGATCTGGCCCTGGCGTATTCGCCCGGAGTGGCTGAACCCTGCCGCATGATCGCGGAAAAAGAAGAGCTGGTCTACGAGTACACGGCCAAGGGCAATCTGGTGGCCGTGGTGTCCAACGGAACGGCTGTTCTGGGGCTGGGTGACATCGGAGCTGCGGCCTCCAAGCCTGTGATGGAAGGTAAGGGGATTCTCTTCAAAAAATTTGCCGATATCGACGTTTTCGATATCGAACTCAACGCCAAAAATCCTGACGATGTGATCCGCGCATGCGAGATGATGGAGCCGACGTTTGGTGGAATCAATCTCGAGGACATCAAGGCACCCGAGTGTTTTTACATCGAAGAAGAGCTTAAAAAACGGCTCAAAATCCCTGTTTTTCATGACGACCAGCATGGCACCGCCGTCATCAGCGGCGCCGCATTTTTGAACGCGCTTGTGATCGTCGATAAAAAGATCGATCAGGTTCGAGTCGTGTTCTGTGGCGGCGGCGCTGCGGCCATCGCTTGCGCCAACCTCTACGTAAATCTCGGCGTGAAGCGCGAACACATCATCATGTGCGACTCCAAGGGAGTGATCTACAAGGGGCGCAAAGAGGGTATGAATCCCTACAAAGAGCGTTTTGCAGTCGAGACCAGCAAGCGAACGGTAGGTGAGGCGCTCGATGGAGCTGATGCCTTTGTCGGCGTTTCGGTCAAAGACGGAATCAGCGCCGAAATGGTCAAAAAAATGGCGAAGGATCCCATTGTTTTCGCCATGGCCAATCCCGACCCCGAAGTTCTTCCTGAAGACGTTTTGAAAGTTCGTCCGGACGCTCTCATGGCCACCGGGCGTTCTGACTATCCCAATCAGGTCAACAACGTCTTGGGCTTTCCGTTCATCTTTCGCGGAGCCCTCGACACGATGGCTACCACGATCAACGAAGACATGAAAATGGCGGCGGTTCGCGCCTTGGCACAGTTGGCACGCGAAGACGTTCCAGAAAGTGTCTCTCGCGCTTACGGCGGTCAGACTTTTAAATTTGGTCGCGAGTATTTGATTCCAAAACCTTTCGACCGTCGTGCGCTTTTGTGGGTTGCATCTGCAGTCGCTGAGGCGTCCATGAAGTCGGGAGTGGCCCGCAAGAAAATTGATCTCGTTCAATATCGCGATCGCCTAGAATCCTTGCTGGGCAGCTCTTATACGATCATGCGCGGAGTGAAGCGTAGGGTGCAGACTGGCAGTGAGAGTGGTCTTGCGACGATTGTTTTGCCTGAAGGTGAAAATCACAAAATCCTGCGCGCAGCTCAAACGATCCGTGAAGAAGGAATTGCCGAGCCTATCCTTCTCGGTAATGACCAGATCGTAAAAAGTCGAATCGCAGAGCTTGGACTTGAGGATGCGCTCAAGGGAGTTCGCATCATTCGCCCCTCGATGAGTGAGCTGAGAGACGAATACGCGCGTGTTTTCGCCACCAAACGTGAGCGAAAAGGCGTGAACTTCGCGTTGGCTCGCACGCTCATGAAGCAACCCAATTACTTTGGCGCGATGATGGTCGAAATGGGACACGCTGAAGGGCTCTTAAATGGGATTTCGCAGAGCTATCCCGAAACCATTCGTCCCGCGATTCAGGTCATCGGGGTTAAGCCGGGTTCGCGCCTAGCTGGAATTTACATGATGGTATTTAAGCGGCGCGTGCTTTGGTTTGCCGACACGACGGTGAACATCGAGCCGACGGCCGAGGAACTTGCGGATATCGCGATTCAAACTGCGGAGCTCGCTCAA
>CAMBEX010000070.1 GCA_945865865.1 Bdellovibrio sp. ZAP7 | reverse complement strand
CAGAAGGGATTGAGCTTCTTAAGGCGACTCCTGGGATCGAGCTCGTGTTGATGGACATCATGATGCCCGTCATGGACGGTTATCAGGCCACTCAAGAAATTAGAAAACTCGCGCCGTTCAAAAGTCTCCCGATTTTGGCGGTGACGGCGAAAGCGATGCCCGGTGAACGCGAAAAAACGTTTCAGTTAGGCTTCACGGACTACGTGGCTAAACCGATTCAAAACGAGCAACTTCTCTCGGCCATTCAGCGCCACCTGCCATCTCCCACTCCCGAGAGCTTGGGGGGGGGCGATCCATTGAAAGCGAGAAACCGAAAGGTAGAAAATGAAATCTAACACCCAGACCACCGGCGCTAAGACCCCGGTCAATATCTTGCTGGTCGATGATCGCGAAGAAAACCTCAAAGCGCTCAGTGCCATTCTTGAGCATCCTGATTACCGCCTGGTTACAGCAAGATCGGGCGAGGAGGCGCTCAAGTGTCTGTTGCAGGATGATTTTGCCGCAGTCTTATTGGATGTGAGGATGCCAGGAATGGATGGCCTTGAGCTCGGTAAGCGCATCCGGAGCCGCGAGCGTAATATTCTTACACCGCTCTTGTTTATGACGGCTACTTCACGGGCCACAGACGAAATCGTCGAGGGATACTCAGTCGGGGCGGTAGATTACATGATCAAACCGCTTCATCCAGAAGTAGTGCGCGCCAAGGTCAAGGTCCTTGCGGATCTGCATCGGGTTAGCGCCGAGCTGAGATTGCAATCAGATCAGTTTCAAAAACTGGCCGAGTCAATTCCGCAGATCGTGTTTACGGTGCTACCGGACGGTAAAACCAGCTACCTCAATGAACGCTGGACAGAATACTCCGGATTGAGTCCCGAGCAATCGGAGGGAGAGGGATGGCTAACCGTGGTTCATCCCGACGATCAAAAAGGGAGTCATGAAAAATATCAGTCGGCCATAAGTTCGGGACTTCCGTTTGAAATTGAATTGAGATTCAAAAGAGCCCGTGACGGCGTCTACAACTGGCATTTATCACGGGCACTTCCTATTCGAGACTCGCAAAATAAAGTGATCGAGTGGTTTGGCACGACCACTGATATCGAATCGCAAAAGCAAGCCGAGCTGCAACTAAAAGAAACTCTGAAGGCGCGGGACGAGTATTTTTCGATCGCGTCGCATGAGCTCAAAAATCCGTTGACTGCGCTCTACTTGGGGCTACAGCTCGTCGAAAAAAAGCTAAGAGATGAGTCCAACAAATTGATTCCTGTAAAATCAATACAGGACTTGCTCGCGGTTAGCGTCAGTCAGTGCAGAAAGCTCGTGGATCTCATCGAAAATTTACTGGATGTGGCGAGGATCAGGAGCGGAAGGCTTTCCGTCGAGCACGAAAGGGTCGACTTCAAGCATCTCGTCCAGGATACAGTAGAGCGACTGCAAAGTTTGGCGGTCGATGCCGGATGTGCACTCACGGTGAACCTATCGGAGAGTGTTGCTGAAGCACCGATCGAGTGCGAGATCGATCGCATGAGGATGGAGCAGGTCGTGACTAACTTAATCGTCAACGCGACCAAGTACGGAAAGGGTCAACCCATCGAGGTGACGCTGACCTCAGACGCTGAGAGCGCAACACTCACCGTTCGTGACCACGGGATGGGGATTTTAAAAGAGGATCAAACGCGGATCTTTGGACGCTTTGAACGCGTGGTGGCGCACAAGGATTTCGCTGGTCTTGGCCTTGGCCTCTACATCACCCAAGAAATCGTCCGCGCTCACGGGGGTGAGATCTCTGTTGAGAGTGAGTCAGGCCAGGGCGCTGCGTTTTCAGTGAGGATTTTAAAACATGCTCACGCTGTGATGAAGCTTGCGGGGTGAGCTGAGAGAATTCTAGCAGATTTGAATTCATGGCCATTTAATGGCAAATGCTTGAACCCAAATTTACCATTACGTCAAAAATCGCGCAGACCCTCATGCGGATCGAGGCCGCGAGGCAGGCTGTTGCGAATCTACCGATGACTCAGAAAGTTCAGGCCCGATTGCGGGAGACGGCCCGTCTGTTGTCCACCCATTACTCCACCCAGAGTGAGGGCAATCGATGAACTCGAAAAGCTGACCCGTAAAAAAGTAAAGATCTCTGAGAAGACGGTGCAGTTACTTCACGCTTTGGTTATGGGCGGAAAACGCGGAAAAATTAAACCCACCCCTTACCGTGACGGCCAGAACGTCATTCGGGACAGCCGGAGCGGCTATCATTTTTTACAGAGTCTGCGTTTATTGAGAGGCTGCGCATAGTGCTTGGCCCCCGGCGCGGCCTCCGAAGTGGTCGGTCTCGAAAATTTTGCTGCACGAATTGCCGAGATTGTCGCTCAACAGCGACGTTTTGCGGCGTAACAATTCAGTCTTACAATCCGAGTTCTCTCAAGCCCCGCTGCCAAGGCATGCAGGTGATTCCGTCTTCTTTGCGTTCTCGGGGGTCGAGCGAGAGACAAAACGCCTCGGAGTTTTTAAAATCCTTTGCCAATGCGAGCAGGGGCCGGAGTTCGCGTGAATCGATACGGGCACTTGATTTGATTTCAACCAGAGCGGTGGGCATACCCGGTCTCTCGATGATCAGATCAATCTCCGCGTCGTCCTTGGTGCGCAAATAGGAGAACTCGTAATCGAGTTTGCCGTAGGAGTTGGCCCAAAATGCTTCGAGAATCACACGGTGCTCAAAGGCTTTGCCGTAGGCATAGGTTCCTGGTTCGAGCGGCACGCGAAGGGATTTTTCGAGCGCGCGCCTGACTCCAGTATCAAACAAGTAGAACTTGGGAGCGGCTCTTTGCCTTTTTCGAATGGAACGATGAAAGGGGCGCAAATGAAACCCGATGAGTGTGTCCTCGAGAATGTCGAAATAGGAGTGGACGGTCTTGTCATCGACACCGATATCACCCCCGATCTTTGAGTAGTTGATGAGGGTGCCATTAGCCTGGGCCGCGATTTTTAAGAAATCCCTGAAAGGAGGAATTTTTCGGACGATCTGTTCGGCGACGATCTCCTCGGCCAGATAGGTCGAGACGTAATTGTTCAGATAATCACACTTGGATTCTTCGTCGCGGATCGACTCGAGTTTGGGTAGGCTCCCAAATCGCAATGCTGACTCGAGTGAAAATCGCTTGCCCATCTCTTGAGCCGTGAACGGAAAAAGGTGATGAGTGAATGCGCGACCTGCAAGCAAGTTGGCCGCACCCCGCTTGAGTTTTCTGGCACTGGATCCGGTAAGCGCAAAACGAACCGAGCTTCTTTCAATCTCGTAATGAATGCGATCCAAGAGCTTGGGAAGCTTTTGAATCTCGTCGATCACGATCCAGTCATAGCGATTTGAATCGACTAACTTGGAGAGTTGGGCGGGCTCTCGACGATAGAGCTCCTCGTCTTCTTCTTTGAGAAGATCAATTTTGAATACCCGGCCGCCCGAAAGTTGGGCGTTGATGAGGGTCGTCTTGCCGGTTCCACGGGCCCCAAACAGGAATAAACTGTTACTTTTATTGAGCTTTAGCGACCGGTTGACCATACTCCGAAAGTGTAGGTCATTTTCGGAGTATGGTCAACCCAACTCAGCCAGAAGTTCTTGAATGGAGCATGCGACGATTCCGCGGATGGAAAGACCATAGATACCCACCCTGTAAATTAGAGGAGAGTCATCTATTTTGCATGGACCTGCCCGGCAGGTTATTTCACGGAAAAATCTTTTCAGGATTAAGAATCCCATCCGGATCAAATGCTGATTTGATTCGTTTCATCAGCGCAAGCTCGTGAGCTTTGAACGCAATCGGCATATAGCGTTTTTGCGAGTAACCAATCCCGTGTTCACCTGAGAGTGTGCCCCCGAGTCCCACGGTGATTTTAAAAATCTCTTCGATCGCAAGGGGGAGTGTGTCGTTCCAGCGGGCGTCATCCATGTCCATCTTTAAGATGTTGACGTGTAGGTTTCCGTCGCCTGCGTGGCCGTAACAAATCGTGACCAGTCCGTAGCGCGCGGCGACCTCTTTCACTCCGCGCACAAGCTGTGGGAGTGAAAATCGCGGAACCACTGTGTCTTCTTCTTTGTAAATGCTCAGACGCTTGACCGCCTCACCGGTTGCGCGCCGGATACGCCAGATCTCATTTTGTTTTTCAGTCGTGTCGGCCAGGATCACGTCGCGAGCGCCCTGTTCCATCGCGACCTCGCAGATGCGGTCGCGTTGTTCTTCGAGAACGTCCTCGCGATCCCCATCGACTTCGATGAGTAAGAGGGCCTCGACGTCGCCACAGGGGAGTTTGATTCCCAGTTGCCTTTCACTCGCTAAAATCGCGTCGCGCTCCATGAACTCACACGCCGAAGGGACGAGCCCCGCCTTGAAAATCGCGGACACCGTTTGCGCCGCAGGATCGAGCGCGTCGAAAAGCACCAAAAGTGTTTGCCGTCGCTTCGGGAGCGGGATTAAACGAAAAGTGATCTCAGTAATCACCGCAAGCGTTCCCTCGGAGCCAATCAAGAGTTGAGTGAGATTGTATCCCGTGACGTTTTTAAGGAGTTTTCCGCCGTGACGGATGATCTCGCCGCTCGGGAGCACGGCCTCAATCCCGAGAACATAATCTTTGGTGACGCCGTATTTTACGGCGCGCGGTCCGCCTGAGCATTCCGCGAGATTTCCCCCGAGCATGCAGCTTCCGCGGGACGCTGGATCAGGGGGATAAAAAAGTCCCAGCGCCTCAACCTCGTTTTGAAATCTCTCGGTCACCACTCCGGGCTGCACCACGGCAGCGAGATTGCCCGTGTCGAGTTCCAAAATTTTGTTCATCTTCTCAAGCGAGAGGACGATTCCGCCCCGAACCGGCAGCGCCCCGCCCGAAAGTCCAGTACCCGCGCCGCGGGGAGTGACGGGGACTTTATGGAGAGTTGCCAATCGCATGATCTCGGAGACTTCTTGTGTGGTCGACGGGAGTACAGCCATGTCTGCGGCAAAAAACAGGTCCTCGGTCTCGTCTGAGCCGTATTTTTCGAGCGCCTCGGCGTCGACGATCACGCGCGCGTCACCTAGGAGTGCTGTGAGTTCAATAATGAGCGGGTGAGCTGGAGTGTTCATACTTGGTTTTGATTTTAGCCCTTGCATCGCGGGAGGGTCCAATTCATTTTGAAATACATGCAAGCCAGTCGAAAGAGAGCATATTTCTGGGGCGTTTTTGTTTGGCTTGTGGGTATCGTATTTGCGCTCAAATTTGGTTCGGTCGCCGATGCCGACACCTCTCTCATTTTGCAGCTCAGGCTTCCTCGCGTCATTTTAGCAAGCGCCATGGGAATGGCACTTGCTGTTTCGGGCGCCACTCTTCAGGCGCTTTTTACCAATCCACTTTGTGAGCCTTACACTTTAGGGATTTCGTCGGGCTCAGCCTTTGGCGCAGTGCTGGGCGCGTCCGTTGGCGTGCACTGGGTTTTTGGCGGTGTGACCACGACGGCGTTTTTGGGCGCGCTGATTTTTGCGGGGATTTTACACGCCATCAGTCTCAAGCGCGATGGCTCAGCGCTGACACTGCTCTTGGGTGGAGTGATGCTCGGATTTTTGGGTTCAAGTCTCGTTGCTGTTTGGATGGCGCTTGCCGATCCTTCGGGAATTCAAGGCGCACTTTACTGGTTACTCGGCGATTTATCCCGCGCGCGGATCGAGGGTGCTACCGTTTTGATCGGGTTGGCCCTGATCCTATCGATTTTGATTTGGAGAAGATCGCGCGAGCTCGACGCGCTCCTGATGGGCGAAGAAGGTGCGCAAGCACTCGGTGTGGACGTCGGTGCCACGCGCCGAAAACTTATTTTTCTCACATCGAGTCTCGTCGCCCTCGCGGTTAGCGGCGGTGGAATGGTGGGTTTTATCGGTTTGATTGTCCCGCATTTTGTAAGGCGAAACGTGGGGTCGCTGCATAGAAACGTGATTCCGCTCTCCGCGCTTTGGGGTGCGGCGGGACTTTGCGTGGCCGATGGAGTTTCGCGCGTGGCCGCGCGTCCCTATGAGATTCCGGTGGGAGTCGTGACTGCTTTGATCGGTGCTCCACTTTTTCTGTGGATCATGTTGAAACGTGAGCGGGGTACCGAATGATATCCGGCATCTCAGTCTATGGACTTTCTTTTCGATACCCGGGTTCGACAACGGATGTCCTTTCGGGGGTTTCGCTTGAGCTTGATCGCGGAAAAGTCATCGCGCTTCTCGGACCTAATGGCTGCGGAAAATCCACGCTCCTTAAAATTTTCGCGGGCATCACCCCCGGCCAGCATAAAGTCAGGATCTCCGGAGGACTGCTTTCGGAGCTGCCCGCGTGGAGGCGCGCGCAACGAATCGCGTATGTCGCCCCTGAGTTTCGCTCTGAATTTCCGATGACCGCTTTCGAGGCAGTGCTGCTCGGACGAATCTGTCAAAGTGCGCACGCGGCAGCACTTTGGGGTCGAAAACAAGAAGACGAGCACGCCGTGATTGCGGCAATGACGCGTACGGGTTGCCTGGGTCTTCGTCACCGTGAGTTGCAGTCGCTGAGCGGCGGAGAGCGACAACTCGTCGCTCTGGCGCGCGCGCTCGTTCAGGGTGCAAAAATATTACTTCTTGATGAAGCGCTCTCGCGCATGGATCTGCATCATCAGGCGCTCTGCGGAAAACTCTTAAGGGAGCTCGTCAGCGAAGGTTTTTTGATCATCGTTGTCGCGCATGATTTAAATCTAGCCTGTGAATGGGCGGATGAGTGCGTGGTTTTATTGGGTGGAAAACTTCTCGCACAGGGGTCGGTATCGGAGACGCTCACTCCTGAGCGCTTGCGAGTGCTCTATCCCGGTGCGCAGCTGGTGATTTCTCCCAGCCCCGCGACGGGTGTGCCCAAAGTTTTTTTTGGAAACACGCCTGAAGCCTGACTCAAAAATAAATCGTCGTTCCAAATACGTGACCCGTCGATGAGCGGGGCGTGATCACGCGCTGGACGGCATAATCAAACGAAATTTTAGGAGCCACCCACCCAAATCCGGTGCCGTAACCGCGCCCCTGCTCGGAGGCGGAGGGGACGCGCGAATTTCTAAACATTCCACCCCGGAGATAAAAATCTTTAAAGGCGCTTACTTCTACCCCAGCCTCGTAGCCGTATCTTCCGGAAGTCAGCGTGGGTTTGAAGTGGGGGTCAAAGTAAAAGTAGAGCTGTTTACTGGCCTCAAACTTGGTTCCAAAAATAAATTCACGATAACGCCCGCGGGCCCGGCTCTCGGGCGACTCCATGGCGTTGTCGATGACGGCAACCGCTAGCAGCCATTCTTTTGGAACAAAAGTCATTGAGACGATGGCTTCGTTTTCGGGAGTTCGGCTGCCCGTCGGCATAAAAAACTTTCCGCCGATTCCAACTCCCAGCTGTTTGGAGACGGCTTTGGAAGCGCCAAAGTGGATAAACGTGCCGTCCTCACGAAGGGTGTGTGCGACGCCAGCCTGAAACATTTCGGATTTTCCATCCAGGATCGAGAGGCTGTAGTTGCGTCCGCGTGTGTCGGCAGAGGTGCCCGAGTATTTGTCGAAACTCCACGAGATGCTGTAGACGGGGAGAAACGAAACGAACGATGGATTTAGAAACACTGCATCATTGAGCAAGGGTCCGGCGTGTCCGGCGCCCCCGAGCGCGGCCGTTCTTGGGGAATGGAAATCGGAGGCTTTAACGACGGCTGGCGTCAGAATTGTCGCAACTAAAACAATCGATATCTTTAAGATGCTGGAATTAAAGGGATATACCCGCAGATTTCTTAGTGATTTATTTGGCCGCATAGCGTCAACTTTCTCTTTACTTTATTGGGGCACCTCGCTAAATCATGGCCCGCTTATGTCATTACGCCAGGAAAACCTCGAATCCTTCAAGCGCGATTTACTCGCTCGTCGAGAAACCCTCGTCAGTGGTGTCCGCAAAACCACCGACGAAATCATCCATGGGGATGAAGTGACGTTTGCGGATTCGATCGACCAGGCCAGCGCAGATGTCGACCGGACCTTGGCCGTACAGATCCAAAATCGTGACCGCGGAATCCTCGCCCAGATCAATATAGCGCTGCGCCGAATCGACGCGGGTATTTTTGGTGAATGCGAAAGCTGCGATGAACCCATTACCGAGGCCCGCTTAAGAGCCAACCCTTCGACGACTCTTTGCATCGAGTGTAAAGCCGAGCTAGAGTCCGAGGAGCAGCGCTTTATAGCTCGAGGCTAAGGATTCAGCGAACAGCTTGAGGTAAGTGGCGTTGCTTTTTCTTCTTCACGAGGAGGAAGCTCAATGGCCGCGCAACCAGTAAATCGTAAGATCCGCACAGCCGTCATTCCCGCCGCGGGATTGGGCACGCGTTTTCTCCCTGCCACCAAAGCAATTCCAAAAGAGATGATTCCGATCGTGGATGTGCCGATGATCCAGCACATCGTCGAAGAGGCCGTGGGCGCCGGAATCGAAAACGTCGTGCTGGTGACCGCCCGCCACAAAGAAGCCATCGAAAACCATTTTGACTTCAACTACGAGCTCGAAGACTCGCTCGATAAAAAACAAAAACAGGATCTCGCCGACGTTTCTAGAAAAATCGGCAAACTTTGCAATCTCATTTCGATTCGACAGAAAACCCCGATGGGTCTCGGTCACGCCGTCCTTTGCGCGGCGCCCATCGTGGGAGACGAGCCTTTTGCGATTCTCTTGGGTGACGATCTCATTGATTCGAAAATTCCGTGCACGCGCCAACTGATCGACATCTATGAGGCTCACGGCGGATCCGTCGTGGGCGTGATGGAAGTCGCGCAGTCAGAGGTTTCAAAATATGGAATGGTGGGCGGCAAAATGTTGAATCCGCGACTCATGCACGTGGATCGACTCGTCGAAAAACCCAAGCCAGCAGACGCTCCATCACTGTTCGCGATTCCGGGTCGTTACGTCCTGAGTCCTTCGATCTTTCAGTGCTTGCGTGAAACCAAACCCGGAAAGGGCGGCGAGATCCAGCTCACCGATGCACTGCAACTTTTAGCTGAACGTGAAAAACTTTTTGCTTATGTTTACGAAGGTGTTCGCTACGACACGGGCGATCGATTGGGATTTATCGAGGCGACTCTTGCGTTTGCGCTCAGGCGCCCCGAACTTGCCGAGGGTGTACGCGCGATCATGAAAAAGCATTTGTCAGAAAAACCTCAGGGAGAGCGCAAATGACACGAGGTCGGATCACTCCCGCGCTTGCGGTCCTCGCTGCAGTGATTGGAATTGCGGGCCAAGCGCACGCTTACGTTCCGCCGTCCGAATTCATCATCAAATCGATGGCCGCAAAAAAACGCGGGATGAACTCCATCAAGGTCAAAAGCCTGGTGAGTGAAATTCAGGGCGATAAGCCCACCGGGGTTCGCTTCAGACAGACTCTTACTTTCGACGCGCAGAAAAATACGGTCCATCGCTCGGCTCAAGACGAGCAAGGGCGAGAGCTTTTTGTATTTGAGCGCGAACTGGGAAGCTCATCTGAGGTGGTGTTGCCGGTAGACTTGCTTTTGCTCAGCGCGCGCCAGAGCGCTGTGATGGAGTCGCTGAGAAAACGCGAAATTCCGATCAAGTCCGAGGCCGAACTTCTTAAATACGAAACCGAAGAAGAGAGGCGCAGCTCCGAGCAGGTCGAGCTCTCGAAACTTCAGCCGTTAACCGCTGGGGCCGGAGTCCTGGTGGCGTGGGTCCTGGCAAAAGATGGCTTGAGTGGTGAAGGACCTAGATTTTGGGTTGAAAAAGACACGTTTTTACCGCTTCGCCTAAGCGTGAGAGCCGAAGACGCTGAGGTTCGCTTTGAGGGGTTTCGCTGGGTAAAAGAGGTGCCCTTTCCGAGAGTGACCGAGCTATCGATGTCGCGTAAGATTTTCGCGCGCGAAGAGGCGCAAGAGATCGTGGTCAATGGCGATGCGGCTTCCGCGACTCAGTCGGGCGGTGTGAGCGCAGGATTCACGGAGTTTGGAAATTCTGCTGACTCAGGACTTCGCGATTTTATTCGTCGCTATTATCGACTGGTGAAATGAGCGATCTCTTTAACCAACACATTCTTTCGGTTGCGATCCCTCGGCCACTCGACGGACTTTTTACCTACCGAGTACCTGAGTCGTTGCTCTCAAAAATTGAGGTCGGGGGCTGGGTGACGGTTCCGTTCGGACGCACGACAACCCACGCGTTTGTCGTTGAGAAACCCAAGCCCGCCTCCGAACTTCCGGAAGATCTTGCGGAAAAAAAATTAAAGGACATTTCGGGAGTGGGCTCTGGGCTTGCGGTGCCACTGGATGTTCTGGCGCTTTGTCGCTGGGCTTCAGAATATTACCGCACGCCACTGGGCGAAGTGATCGGTTGCGCAGCTCCAGCCGCCGCGTTGGGGCTAAAAACGGCTAAAAAAGAGGCCCGTCCACTTAAACCGTCCGCAGTGACCGAGCCGGTATGTTTGCCGCTGACCGAGGAGCAGAGTGCGGCGTTTGCGATTTTAGAATCGCTTCGCACGGCCCCGGCCCAGTCCAATCAGGCGCGCGTGGCGCTCCTCCACGGCGTTACCGGAAGTGGAAAGACCGAACTCTACCTCGAGCTTGCGCGCCGGACGCTTGCCGAAGGAAAGGGCGTTTTGATTTTGGTGCCAGAAATTGCGCTCACCCCTCAGCTTCACGAACGATTTGAAAAAGGTCTGGGTCAGACAGTCGGGCTCTGGCACTCGGCGCTTTCAGATGGAGTGCGCCGCGATCAGAGCGCGGCGTTGCTCAAGGGCGAGCTTCGCGTGGTCGTCGGCGCGCGCTCGGCGATTTTTGCCCCGATCGCAAAACTCGGATTGATCGTGATCGATGAAGAGCACGATCCTTCGTACAAGCAAGAGGATCGGGTGCGCTACCACGCGCGCGATCTCGCCGTGGTTCGCTCCAAGCTCATGTCGGACTCCACCGGATGTTGCGTGATACTGGGTTCGGCGACTCCGAGTCTTGAGACGCGCGAGCGAGTACGCGAGGGTCGGTACAAGTCCGCACGCCTCAGCCGACGTGTGGCCGCAGGCGGAATGCCTGAGATCGAAATCGTGGACCTCACCGTCGAGCCTCGAGTGGAGGGAGTTCAGGCCATTTTGGCTCGGAAAACGCTGCAGGCGATTCAAGAAACACTTTTGGCCGGACAGCAGGCGATGGTTTTTCTCAATCGCCGCGGGTTTGCTTCTTTTTTGATTTGCGAGGACTGCAAAGAAGTTTCGGGTTGCCCCAATTGTTCGATTTCGTTGACCGTACATAAAAAGCGAGCACAGCTCAGATGTCACGTCTGTGGTCACGCCGAGCGGATTCCGGATTCTTGCCAGAAATGTCAGAGCGCATCTCTGACGGGAGTGGGTGCTGGCACTGAGAGTCTCGAAGAAGAC
>CAMBEX010000069.1 GCA_945865865.1 Bdellovibrio sp. ZAP7 | reverse complement strand
TGGTGCCGGTCTCATTGTTGACCCAAATCGCGCTCAGGAGCGCCGTCTCCGGGGTCCGATGTTTTTTGACCGCTTCAATATCCAATTGGCCGGACGAACTCACAGGCAAGTAGCTTACGCTTCCGCCACGGGCTTTCAGCCAATCCACCATCTGGAGGACAGAATCATGTTCGATGGGAGTGGTGATCCAATGCGGCCGTCGACCCAAAAGAAAAAGAGGCTCAAATACAGCCCGAATCACCGTCTGATTGGACTCGGTGCCAGAGGAGGTAAAAACAATTTGGTTTGAGTCCGCGTCGATGGAACGTGCAACGGCGTCACGCGCGTTTTCAAGCAATCGCCGGGATTTTTTTCCGAAGGAATGAAGACTAGACGGGTTAGCCTGCAGTGAGCTGGCATCCCCAAGAAACGAAAGCAGCGCCCTTGTCACCCGCGGGTGCAAGGGCGCGCTTGCATTAGAATCAAGATAGATCGCGGCCTTTGCCTGCATGAGCACCCGCTCCTGGTGTCAGAAAACCGCCCAGGTCAGGCGCTTGTGAAGCAGCCTTTGGTAGCTCCTGAGTGCCACGAGCCTTACGGATCAGATCGCCCACTGAGGTGGTGTTCAGGTATTCCTGCATGATCAATCCGAGATTTTCGAAGTAAGATTTAGTGAGAACGAATTCAACGGTGTCGCTCTTGAGATCGCCCGTGCCGATCAGGTCGCGCGCCGGATTGATATTTTCTCCTACGCTCACCAGGACGTCCTTAATCGAAATTTCGTCCATCGCACGGGAGAGCACGTACCCGCCGCCGGGGCCGCGAACACTTTTTACGACCGATCCTTTGCGGAGCCGGCGAAAGAGTTGCTCTAAGTAGTGCAGCGAAATTTTTTGGCGTTCTGAAATCTCCTGGAGCCTGACAGGGCGTCCATTCGAGTTAAAAGTCAGATCTAGAATTGCCCGGACGGCGTACCGTCCTTTTGAGGTCAAACGCATTGATGCTCCTCTGTTTAAAGTCCCTCAGATGCCCTTTGCATCTAGAGAGATCCCCTCTCACAAATCACAACGAGGCGTATCATGTCATAGTGGGGGCGTCAACTACTATCCCCGAAACAGGTGCCACCCTAGGTGGCTGTTACCAGAGGAATTTTAAGCTGCTTCAGTTTTATACTCAGTGCGCCGATCAGCAAAATGAAAGGGTGAGTGTTACTGATGGCGGACAATAACGGTCGGTCGAAAGACTCAAACGATCCTAACTACACCGTCGACGGGGACCAAACCCAGACGGGTCAGATGCCCGGGATCACTCGCCTTTTGAATCGAAAAAAGCTTGGACTTTCAACACCTTCGGCCGCGTCAGTGCCCGTACCTACTCCCCCGTCTTCACCCATCCCAACAGCAGCACCGGCTCAGGCTGAAAAAGTTGAAGCAGCCCCTCGTGAAATCGTCATTTCAGACAGTGCAGAGACTCTGGAGTTCGAACTTCGCGCGCAAATAGGGAGTGCGTCACCTCCCTCGACCGAGGCGCCTGGCGAAGCGCCTGCACTCAGTGTTGCCAAAGTGCAACGCGCTAAAAATGTTGAGCGCCGCTCACCCGAACGGCTCAAACAATGGAACTCATCCGAACTGAGTTCGGGTACTACTCCAATCGAAAAAGCCTTAGTGGTCTTGATGGCTCAGGGCGGAAAATCAAGTCTCTGGATGGAATTGAAAGGCGCTTTACCGCCTGCTGAATCCACTCTGTGTTTCGGTGGGACAGCATTTTTAGGCTCTCGCGAACAAGCAGAAACTTGGACGGGTCTCAAATGGACCCCCGGCCTTACGCCCGATCTTTGGGAGCAGTTGAGCAGCGTCCGCTACCTGGAATTTGCTCCTCCGGGTCCTGAAACGCTGGTGACGAGCAGTCGCAATTTGATTCGTGCGGCGTTCGGCGTGCAGATCAACGAATTTTTACTCCTACTCCCGGCCGGGAGTCAGCAGGGCATTCATGGGGTTCTTGCAGTCTTGTCGCAAGTCAGCCTGGTTACCATTGCCAAGCGAGTTCTCCCTGTTTTGGAGCAGTATCGACTGCAACAAGATCCTCTGAAAAAAGCGGCTTAATCCGAGATTAAATCGATTTGCAAATCACGAACGTCATCGGACGTTCCGTGTTTGAGCGTGACTCTGTAAACTTTCGCGCGACCGTTAGGTGATGCGATTTCTCGCTCAAAGATAGGCCAAAGCGAGGCCCATTCCACTAGCGTCACGGTTTCACGTTCCCAAAAATAGGAGTGAAGCCCCGCCACTTCAATTTCATCCTCGGACCTCAATCGATAAAGATCCAGATGCACGATGGTTCCAACCGGTGCAGAATACTCGTGCGCCAGCGCGAAGGTAGGACTGCCCTCGGGGGCCTGTTCGACTCCGAGAGAAACAAGCACAGCGCGAGCAAATGTCGACTTGCCTGCGCCTAGACTTCCCTCAAGGAGCACGCGATCGCCCGGCGTGAGCAGCAGAGCGACTTCGCCGGCAATCAGTGCTAGCTCGGACTCAGAGCAGTCTTTCGCGATTTTCCACGGGGAGTGTGGATTCTGCGGTTTTTTTGATCTCTTTGAAGGCATGAGCAATGTTCTCAATGATGTCTGGAGCAGTCATACTGCGATGACCAAAGGCTTGAGCGGCAAGGTCACCTGCGAGACTGTGCAGATAAACTCCCAACTGTGTGGCTTCGAATGCGTCCATTTTTTGCCCCAAAAGCCCACCGATCATTCCCGCAAGCACATCGCCGCTTCCGGCGGTTGCCATTCCATCATTGGGGTAGTGGTTCAGGTAGAGCACATCATCCGGAGAACTGATCAATGTGGCTGCACCTTTCAGGAGGACCACGCAGTGAGTTTTCGCGACCGCTTGCTTGAGCGAGTGAACCGGATTTGCCACGATCTCTTCTTTAGGAAGTTTGAGCAGTCTTGCCATCTCACCGGGATGCGGAGTTAGAACGGTCGGCGCCCTTCTCGCGATCAGGAGGGCGTGAAGATCGCGGTCCGCCACTAAATTGAGGGCATCGGCATCAATAATCATCGGGCCCTGATAATGAGTCAAAAGCTCACGCATCACGGTCTCGCCCTCGGCTCTCAAACCCAGCCCAGGGCCCACTACAATACTGCTATACTGCGCAAGTTGCTCTCGGTATTTCTCGACGTCCTGACTGCGAATTCCTACGGCCATCGTTTCATCCGGCAACTTTGCGAGCAATCCCTGCAAACTCTCTTCCCAAGTAGCTGCAGTCACGAGTCCTGTACCCATCTTGTGACATGCACGAGCAGCCATCGTGAGCGCGCCCAAACGTCCGGGACTTCCGCCAATTAAGAGCGTGTGACCAAAAGAAGTTTTGTGACCGTACCGATCGCGCTCCTTGAGCAACTCAGACATTCGGTTGCGCATCAGCAAAAACTTATCTCCCGCTTTTCGAAATTTGGGAGGTAACGAAATATCCACATTCACGAGTTCTCCGCGGCGACTTGCTCCAGGCGGAAGAAAATGGCCGAGTTTCGGAAACCCGAACGAGACCGTGAGCGACGCATGAATCGAAGCTCCAAGGACCTCCCCCGAATCACCGCTGACACCCGTTGGGATATCCAGGGCCATCACCTCGCTGCGCGTGCGGTTGATCATCTCAACGACTTCGTAAAAAATTCCCTCAAGGGCCCCTTTCAGGCCCGTACCCAAAATTCCATCCACGACGGTAAAAGGCCCTGAGGCACTGGAAAAGAAAGACTCGAGCTCTGTCGCAGTCTCCAAATGGGTTAACTTTGCTTTCATTTTTTGGAGAATCTGAAAATTTTTGAGTGTTGCCCCTTGATAGCGTGAGCCATCCACGAGGTGAAAAATGCGAACCCGCCGATCCAGACAGATCAACCGTCGCGCCACCACAAAAGCATCGCCCGCATTATTGCCTTTGCCGGCGAACACAAGAATTTCGCTCGTCCGGCCTGCATCGGGATATTGCTCAAGCAGAACTTGGGCGGCCGCTCTTCCCGCGTTCTCCATCAGCAGTGTGGCATCGATTCCGTATTCAGCTTCGGCAATACCGTCAATTTCGCGCATTTCGCTGCTGGTACAAATTCTGATCGCTCTGGACATAATCTTCTCTCCCTTTGCCGGCCCTGCTTGATGTTCTTAGGGCGCCACAATCGCTGAATACATTTCCCGGACAGCGCGCTCCAGCCCAACAATCGCTGCACGACAGACAATCGCGTGTCCGATGTTGAACTCTTCAATGAGCGTTTTTTTCTTGTCGTCCATGAGTGCGGCTGCCGGACGAACGTTTTCGAAGTCAAATCCGTGCCCCGCGTGCACATGAATTCCGAGCTTACGCCCCAATATTCCTGCGTCGCGGATTCGCTTGAGTTCTTTAGCGGCGACGGCGCCTGAACGTTTTCCGAAGCCGCCTTGGGTGGCCAAACAGTAGCGGCCCGTGTGAAGTTCTACGGCGTCAGCCCCTAGGCGACGACTCATGCGCACAGCTTTGAGTCCGGGCTCAATAAAAAGACTGACGCGGATTCCAGCCTTCTTTAACGCCGTTACACAAAGAGCGATTCTCTTTGCGTTCTTTTCGAGCGCGAGACCGCCCTCAGTCGTCAGTTCTTGGCGTTTCTCTGGAACCAGACAGCACCAGTCCGGTCCGATCCGTTTCGCAAATTTCACCATCGCATCGGATGCCGCCATCTCGAGATTGAGACTGCTCTTGATTCCAGCTCTAAGTTTTTTAACGTCATCATCCTGAATGTGTCGGCGATCTTCACGTAGATGAACAGTAATCTGGGTGGCGCCCGCCCGTTCGCAAATAAGAGCTGCCTCGAGAATGTCCGGATAGGGAGTGCCGCGCAGCTGTCTCAGCGTGGCAATGTGATCGATATTAACGCCAAGACGTTGCAGTTCAGCACTCATCCCAAGGCTCTCTGAATGGACGCTGCGATATTTTTAGACAAAATAGAAATCTGCGTGGAGTCCTCACCTTCGACCATCACGCGCGCGAGCGGCTCCGTCCCCGAGTAGCGGACAAACACGCGCCCACGCGTCTTGAGTTGCTCTTCGGCCTCGCGGATCGCTTGCGTGATCTCGGCATGCTTTTCAAACGGCTCTCGTCTGGACACGCGGACATCGTGTCTCACTTGCGGAAAGAGTTTGATCGCCTTTTTGAGTTCCGAAAGTGGCTTTTTGGTTTTTCTCATGGCTTCGAGCACTTTAAGCGCCGCCACGATTCCATCACCCGTAGTCGATTGATCCAGAAAAATAATATGACCGGATTGCTCACCGCCCAAATTGTATCCTTCTTTGCGCATCAGATCGACCACATGCCGGTCTCCGACTTGCGCGCGAACCATCTTGATCCCGTGCGCCTGAAGCGCCATTTCTAGGCCGACATTGGACATGGGTGTGGTGACTACGGTGTTTTTTTGCAGCAGGCCTTCGCTTGCCATATGAAGCGCGAGCAGCCCGATAATCTGGTCGCCATCGACAATTTCACCGTTTTCATCCGAAAGAATGCAGCGGTCACCATCGCCGTCCAATGCAATCCCCATATCCGCGCGAAACTGAATCGCCTGTCCCGCAATCGCCTCCGGATGGAGCGCTCCGCACTTGTCGTTGATGTTCAAACCGTTGGGAGAAATTCCAAATTTAATCACCTCGGCTCCCAGCTCCTCAAAAACAAGCGGGGCGACTTTGTAAGCAGCGCCATTCGCGCAATCCAGAACAAGCCGTATGCCCTGAAGATCCATGTCCTTAGGAAAAAGTGCCTTCAGGAAAACTAAGTAACGATTATGAATATCATCCAGGCGATATGCCTTGCCGACGAGATCACCGGTGGGGCGTACTGTCTCCATCTCGCCTTTCAGTACGAGACGCTCGATCTCAATTTCCAGATCGTCAGGGAGCTTGTAACCGTCGGCCGTAAAAATCTTGATCCCGTTATCGTGATAGGGATTGTGCGAAGCAGAGATCATGATGCCCGCATCCGCGCGCATACTTTGTGTGACAAAAGCAACGCCAGGAGTCGAAAGTGGGCCAATCAAGATCACGTCGGCACCCATCGAACAAATTCCTGAAGCAAGCGCCTGTTCGATCATATAACCCGAAAGCCGCGTATCTTTTCCTACAACGATTTTTGCGCGGCGAATGGGCTTGGTCGATTCAAGAGGTCGCAAACCTACTGGAATCGAACTTCGACTCAAGGTTGCCGGATGACCGCGAAGTACATGGGCGACAGCGCGACCAACGGCCATCGCAATTTCGCCCGTCATCGGAAATTGGTTGGCTAGGCCGCGAATTCCGTCAGTTCCAAAAAGCTTACGTTCTTTATTCATAAAATCCCTCGCCCGGCTCAGTACAAGACCACATTCACCAACTCAGGAATCACCTTCACCAGGCTGATGTTCGGAGGAACCGAAACAACGACCTTTTCGGTGTATTGCCCTTTGCCTTTTCCCTGCATATCCACCACGCCAAAAACCTTACTCCGATCCAACGAACTCAGATCCTTGGGCGCGGCACGAACCAAAACGGTCACGGTCTTTTCGGTCAGCTTGGCATTGAAGGGCGTTAGCACCCGGATATCGACTTTTTTGATGCGAAAATTTGCCGATGCCGTCTCCATCTGGATCAAGATCCTAGGGGCAGGTCCATCGATCTGGACCGCATGTCGAGTCACATCAACCACAGCGTTCCGCTCAGAGGACTCGGTCATTCCGGTGACGTCCACCGGAAGCGTGAACAGCTCCGCTACGGCATCTACGCGGCTCTCGGCACCTTTGATTTTAATTGTTGGAGGCTGGATTTCCACTTTTGACACTCGAAAACCTTGAGGAGGCACTCCGGACACTTGAGCCCGAACCGCGACCTCCCGCTTTTTGATGTTTTCAAGCTTTACCAATACTGCGTTGGGGTGAATCGACACGACTTTTACGCCGATCGGAACCCGAATGCTGTCTGAGAAAAATCGATGAGTCACGAGTCCAGGCTTGTTGCCAGTCAGGTTGACTCGGATGGGTTCCTCACGGCGGTCAAGGATTGTCCGCAAAAAAGCCTTTGGACCCGACAAGCGAAAGCCCACTTTTTCAGGAATTTCATTAGCCGCAACCATCTCACTCGAAGTGATCACCTCAAGGGTGACTTCCTTGGTGACCTCGACATTGCGAGAACCCAGAACAATAATCCAGAGCACGATCGCGATCACAACCGAGATTGCTTTTGTCCCCATATTGGAGGCGAAAAAATCCGAAACACGCGGGGTCATACGTGGCCATCCCTTTTTGGATCCGACGAGGATGATTGAAGCCATGCGCGCAGTCTTCTCGGGAGTGGCATCTGCCCACGTGAAATATCGAGCAATGCTGCCAGACTCTGCGAGATTTCGTCTTCGGTGAGATTGGTCGTTAGTTTGCCGTTTTTTACCAGATGCGCCTCACCCGCTTCCTCGGATACAAGCACCACAATCGCATCCGAGTCCTCTGTGAGACCGAGTGCCGCGCGATGGCGCGTGCCATAACGTTTGTCGATGTTGGGATCTTTTGAGAGCGGTAAAAAGCAACCTGCTGCCGCGATGCGCCCGCCCGTAATAATGACCGCACCATCATGAATCGGCGAAGCCGGAATAAAGATAGAATAAAGCAGCTCAGCTTTAACCTTCGCTTCAAGTGCCGAACCGGTATCGATGAAGTTTTTGAGGCCTGTTTCGCGCTCAATGACGATCAGAGCGCCGATTCGTTCTTTGGCCAGTCGGGTCGCCGCACGCGCGATCTCGTCGACCATTGCTCGCTCCTCTTCCGCCGAAGCACCCGAGAAAAACGGGTTTTTTCCGACATGGGTGAGCGCCTTGCGAAGGTCGTCCTGAAACAACACGATGACGATCAGAATCAGATAATCAAAGAAATACGATAGCACCCAATGAGTCGTAAAGACTTCGAGTGTCGAGGACAGAAAAAAACAAATCCCGAGAATCCCCAATCCCGTCAGCATCTGCATCGCGCGTGTGCCCTTGATGAGCAAAAGCACGCGGTAGACGATAAACGCGACGATGGTGACATCGATCAAATCGATCCATCGGACACTGGATTTGAGGTTCAGGAGCAGATCAAACACGGTTAGGCTGGCTGAGGAGCAGGAGTCGCGCCCCCACCCTCTTTTTTCTCAGAGTCAGCCGTTACAGGCGGAGTGGCTGTTGGCGTTCCAGAATCGCTCTCTCCGGCGCTGACTTTTCGCACGATTTTTTCACCGCGCACAATCGTATCAACTTCATTGCCATCCAGCGTTTCAAACTCAACCAGGGCTTGAGCGAGATCATGAAGAATCGGCAGACGTGCTAGGAGGATCTCCTTGGCGCGGCGATAATTGCGCTCCACGATGTCCCGCACCTCGCGGTCGATCGTCTGCGCGGTCTGCTCAGAGTAATCACGGTGTTGCGCGATCTCGCGACCCAGAAAGATTGCTTCCTCTTTTTTGCCAAAGGAGAGCGGCCCGAGAACTTCGCTCATTCCCCACTCACAAACCATGCGTCGTGCGAGATCGGTGGCGCGATCGATGTCATTGCCAGCGCCCGTGGTTTTTTGATTGAGAACGATTTCTTCGGCCACGCGTCCACCCATTAAAAACGCGATATTGTTTTCGGCCTTGTCTTTGGAAAGGTTGACGCGATCTTCGTTCGGCAGCGTTTGGGTGACCCCGAGGGCCATTCCGCGAGGAATGATCGTAACTTTATGAATAGGATCCGTGCCGGGAATAAATTTGCCGACCAGGGTATGGCCCGCTTCGTGATAAGCGGTCGTGCGCTTTTCGA
Organism: Bdellovibrio sp. ZAP7; assembly: GCA_945865865.1. GTDB lineage: Bacteria > Bdellovibrionota > UBA1018 > UBA1018 > UBA1018 > CAMBEX01. The sequence goes on along the minus strand of CAMBEX010000069.1, from coordinate 2,622 downwards.
CGTCGCTCAGGACCATGCTCTTGCGCTCAACGCCCATGAGCACCTTGTCCCGGGCTTGTTCGAAATCGTTCATCTCAAGAAATTTTTTGTCCAGTCGAGCCGCCAAAAGCGCCGCCTCGTTCACGAGATTTTCAAGGTCTGCCCCAGAAAATCCAGGTGTACCGCGAGCGATCACCAAGAGATTTACATCCGCGGCGAGCGGAGTCTTTCGAGTATGAACCTTAAGAATCGCATCGCGTCCCTTAATGTCGGGACTCGAGACGACTACGCGACGATCAAATCTTCCGGGTCTGAGCAAGGCGGGATCCAAAACGTCCGGACGGTTGGTGGCCGCGATGAGGATGACACCCTCGTTGGACTCAAATCCGTCCATTTCAACCAGGAGTTGGTTGAGAGTCTGCTCACGTTCATCATGACCGCCACCTAAACCCGCACCCCGATGGCGACCGACGGCGTCGATTTCATCGATAAAAACAATGCACGGAGCGTGCTTTTTACCCTGTTCAAAAAGGTCACGGACACGCGAAGCGCCCACACCCACGAACATCTCCACGAAGTCAGAACCTGAGATCGAGAAAAATGGAACGCCGGCTTCGCCCGCGATTGCGCGCGCCAGAAGAGTTTTTCCAGTTCCTGGAGAGCCCATCAAGAGCACACCCTTTGGAATGCGACCGCCGAGTCGCGTAAATTTTTTGGGGTCCTTCAAGAACGCGATGATTTCTTCGAGTTCCTGTTTGGCTTCGTCCGCGCCCGCGACATCTTTAAATGTGATCTTGTTTGAGTTTTCAGTCAGAAGCCGCGCCTTGCTTTTTCCAAACGACATGGCCTTTCCGCCACCGACCTGAAGCTGGCGCATGAACAAAAAGAAAAACACAAAAAGCAGCAGCATCGGAAACCAAGAAATCAACGCCTGCTGCCAGACGGGAGTCTTTTCAACGCGCTCGTAGTTAGGAATGATGTTATTTTTTTCGAGAATCTCGAAGACTTTGGAGTTGTCGGTATCGCCCACGGTTTCAAAATGTTTGCGTCCATCCGGGGCTGCTTCTTTGTAGGTGCCCACGATCAAGTTGTCCGCCTTGAACGTCACTTCGGCGATCTTGGAGTCTTTGACGAGCTGGACAAACTCGCTGAATTTGATTTCTTGGCGGTTGCGACTACCCGGATCAAAAATCTTGAACAAGCTAGCGAACAGCAAGATCAGGACAAGCCACAGAGCAACGGTTTTGTGTGACGATTTCATGTGCTGTCAAAACTAGCACGCCGAAATTTAAAAGCAAACACAGGGACTTACTTAGAAGAGGAATTCCCTCTGCCTTTTCGCGAGGTTTGGTCACGCGAAGCAGGGCGAGCACTTTTCGTTTGGGTGAGCTGGTGAGTGAGCCGGCTCCTGTCCTGTCGCTTGTCGGAGAGGTCTTCGAGAATCCATCGCGACTTTCGCGCCGGCTGTTTTTCGTGAGTCAGCCGCCAGCCCCCCGGAAGATCCAGATGCCAGGTTTTTGAGTTTGCCGAAGCCATCGAGTCCATCTTGTGTCGCAGAGCTTCAAAGTGAGACCGGCGGGCTTTGATTCCGGCCGACGACAAAAGGGCGTGGACCGGCTCGAGCGAATCCTGTGAAGAGGCGCCAGCTCGGGATTTGCCCTTTTTTTGGGCTTCCAGCGCGGCCTTTGTGAGGTGTTCAACCGCACGCGGAAAAAGCGTCTCAAGCTGAGCGATCAAGCCGAGTTGTCCCTCTCTCATTCGGGATCTTAGAAAGCGCCCTTCAAAATTGGTTTGATCCTCGCGCCAGACCTGACCTTCTTCTTGAAGATAGTCTCGTAACTGGCTCTTTCGGACTTGTAAAAACGGCCTGAGTAACCCGCCGTGAGAAGCCGCGATTCCGCCGCCGTGGGTAGAAGCCGTCCCAGTACAAAGTCGCCACAGGACTGTCTCGGCCAGGTCGTCCGCATGGTGAGCGGTCACAACAGTTGAGCCTTCGGCAATGGCGGATTCAAAGATTTTGCGCCTGGCTTCGCGTGCGCGTTCTTCCCAGGACTCGCCCTTCAAATCTTTGGGTGACTGCCCTTTGAGTCGGACTTCTCGAAACCCCACGCCCCACTTTGCGGCCAGACCTTCGACAAAACGAGCGTCTTTCTCGGAGTCCTCACCTCGCCATCCGTGGTTGATGTGGAGGAGTGTTATTGGGGTGCGGTTTGGATCGCCTGCGCCCGATCCGGTCACCCTTTGGCCGTAATGGACGAGTAAGTGAGCTAGGGCGATGGAGTCTGATCCGCCGGAAGTCGCGATGAGGATATGCGAAGTAATGGGCAGTTGCACACCGGATCCGCGAAGAAGCTTAATCGCTTGGCGAATGAGCGCACCACCTTGGCTACCTGGTTTTTTGAACTGCGAGGTTTTGGGTTTCACTTTCCTAGTGAGTTAGTTCATGTCGGGCCTGTATTTCAAGCAATCCCCTCACACGGAGCGTTCGATGTGCTTTACCACCTCAACTGCCTGTTTATCAGCCGTTCGGCTCATGAAGTGGGAGTCTAGCTCACACTAAACGCATAGGAATTATCCAAATTGCACTGAAGGGTGAACGGAACGACACTCACTTCAGAAAAAGCCGTTTATGCTACGCCGGCG
>CAMBEX010000068.1 GCA_945865865.1 Bdellovibrio sp. ZAP7 | reverse complement strand
AGCAGACTGTCGATAACCTCGACCTTACGCGCGCCAAGGCTATCTTGGATGAGGATCATCACAACCTGGACAAGATCAAGGAACGCATCCTTGAATACCTGGCTGTGAGAAAACTCAAAGACAAGATGAAGGGACCGATCCTGTGTTTTGCAGGACCTCCCGGAGTCGGAAAAACCTCGCTAGGTCGATCCATCGCACGTGCAATCGGACGGGAGTTTGTCCGGATTTCACTGGGCGGTGTGAAGGACGAAGCTGAAATTCGCGGTCATCGCCGGACTTATGTCGGCGCCATGCCAGGCCGAGTCATTACAGGCTTGAAACAGGCCGGAACCAACAACCCTATCTTCGTTCTCGACGAGATCGACAAATTGGGAAGTGACTTCCGCGGCGATCCTTCGGCAGCCCTTCTCGAAGTGCTCGATCCAGAGCAGAACTTCAGTTTTCGTGATCATTACATGAACGTTCCGTTCGATTTGAGTAACGTGATGTTCATTGCGACCTGCAATATGCTGGATACGATTCCATCCGCTCTTCGCGACCGTATGGAAGTCATTCAACTGTCCGGCTACACGGAAGAAGAAAAATTCTTCATCTCGAAGAAATATCTGGTTCCGAAGCAGATCACTGAAAACGGAATCAAGAACTCGCACATTGAGTTCGTCGATGAAGGAATCAGGACCGTGGTTTCGCAGTACACCCGCGAAGCTGGTCTGAGAAACCTGGAGCGAAACATCGCAACCGTCTGCCGCAAGACTGCCCGTCTTGTGGCCGAAGGAAAAACCGAGTCGACTTTGATCAACCGCGATCAAGTCTATAAATTTCTCGGCCCAGCTCCCTACATCCGCGAGGATGAACAGGAGCGCGATGAAATCGGCATTGCCACGGGATTGGCCTGGACTTCGGTGGGAGGAGAAATCCTCTACGTCGAAACCTCAATCGCCAAAGGCAAAGGAAGCATGAGCCTCACCGGTCAACTCGGTGACGTCATGAAGGAGTCCGGACAAGCCGCGCTTGCCCTGATCCGCTCCCGCGCCGAAGATTTCGGGATCGACGACGAGATTTTCGCGACCACCGATCTGCACGTGCATTTTCCGGCCGGCGCCATCCCAAAAGATGGTCCTTCCGCGGGAATCACAATGGCCTCGGCCATGATCTCTCGACTTACGGGAATTCCAATCCGAAAGGATGTGGCCATGACCGGAGAGATCACGCTCACGGGAAAAGTTCTTCCCATCGGCGGACTCAAGGAAAAAGCCCTTGCCGCCATGAGACACGGGATCCGAACCATCGTGATCCCTGACAAGAACAAGAAGGACCTAGAGGAGATCCCTCAGGATGTCCGAAACCAGCTCACCTTCATAGCCGTGAAAACGATCGATGAGGTTCTCGAAGTGGTATTAACCCGCAAGATTTCGGGAGAGCGCATCAAGCGCTCTCCCACCTCTTCGGGGGATCCAGGCCCTCAGAAATCCCAAAAGAGTTCGCGCAAAAAACCCGGAATGGCCGCACGTTACCCGGATTACGCGGCATAATCAGTGGCCGAACTTCTCGGCTGCTGCTAGTGCCTCCCCTGCCCTATGACATTTATCGAGTTCATCGCATGCGCTGTTCTCGTATTGATGGCGGGGTTTATGTCGACCGCGGAAATCGCGCTCTTTAGCCTTTCCAGATTTCAGCTGCGTGAGCTGCGCGATCGCTTTCGACCGATTCACCGCAAAATCAAGAAATTGCTCTCTGATCCAAGCGGGCTTCTCGCGACTATCCTGGTCGTCAACGAGATGCTCAATATCGCGATCTCCACGATCATTACTCAGGCCCTCTCACGATACCCCGAAGTCGTAACCCCGTTTTCAGAATCCATCGCCCCCCAATGGGCACAGCAAGCGATCATCGGCACGCTGATTGCCGCACCTGTCATTTTGTTTTTCTGTGAGATTACGCCCAAAGTCATCGCCGCCCGCGCCAATCAACTCATGGCCGCCCTGACTGCTGGGCCACTTTTGGCCATTTATACGGCGTTCATTCCCATTCGCACCGTTCTGACCCGCACTGCTTCGGTAGTTTTGTGGGGACTCGGGCAAAAAACCGGCGGGATTCTGGGTCAAGAGGGGCACCCCTCGGTTTTGCGTGAAGAAGATTTCATGGTCATGGTCGAACAGGGCCGAAAAGAAGGCGCCATCGACCAGAGCGAGCTGGATCTGATCAAAAATGTTTTTGAACTCGACAACACCTTGGTCAAAGAAGTTTACACGCCTTTGCAGCGTGTTTTCACATTGACCGAGACCACACCTGTTCGAGCTGCAACCGCCGCCCTGCGCGAACAACGCAATCTCCGGATCCCGGTGATTTCTGCCGGAAGACGACAAATCACCGGCGTACTCTACGCAAAAGACTTATTGCGCGCGAAACTCGACCCCACGCTCGGCAGCGTGCCCATCGGGGAACTCACCCATAAACCGCTCACGGTCCCGCCCACCATGCGACTGAACGCACTCTTCAGACGTTTCAAGCAACTCAAGACCCACGTAGCCATTGTCACCGGAGATCACGGCGAATCTTTGGGAGTGATCACCATGGATGACGTCCTGGACGTGCTCTTTGAAGAACTTCTCCAGCACAAACCCGCTGCAGCCGCGAAAGGAGTCTCCGCAAAATGACTCTTTCGATATGGCACTTGCTCGTACTTGCACCCATCCTGCTTTTGATCGAAGGTTTTTATTCGGGATCAGAGATCGCGCTGCTTGCCGCAGACAAGGTCAGCCTCAAAGCAAAAGCTCAAAAAGGCTCAAAAGGCGCGGCGCTTGCGCTCGAACTCGCACAACATCCGGAACAGATTCTATCCACTACGCTTTTTATCACCAACCTGTGCATCATTGCGCTTTCCGTGCTCATCGCGCTCTACACACTTGCCCGGACGGAGTTTCACGCAGAACTGATCGCCGTCGCGATCACGTCGCCTTTGGTCGTTATCTTGGGTGAGATCGTTCCAAAAACACTTTACCAACGCCACGCTAACGCGATTGCCCCTTATGTCGCGCACACGATTCGCTGGGCTTACTGGGCATTTTATCCGTTTACTAAACTTTTGGGGATTTACACCCACCGCCTTGCGCGCGCAGTCGGACCGATCGAGGAACTCCTGACGGGAAAACGAAAAACTACGCGCGAAGAACTGAGAGCTTTGATCTCTTACGGCAAGGGAGAATCAGAAATCAAGACGAGCGAGAAACGGATGATCCGTAAAATCTTTGACTTCAGAGACACTGAGGCCAAACACGCGCTCATCCCTCTCGTCAAAGTGGACGCGATCGATAAAGACTCGAAACTCCGCGACGCGATCGAGAGCTTCAAGCAGCATCGCCACTCACGCATGCCGGTTTATTCTGAGCGCATCGACAACATCGTAGGAATCATCGAGGTATCCGACCTGTTGGCAATTCATGAGCTCGACCAATTGGTAGAAAAATTCATGAAGCCCGCCCACTACGCCCCCGAAGCTCAGGCGCTGGAGGATCTGCTGAGAGATTTGCGCGAAAGTGGCGCCGAAATGTGTGTCGTTGTCGATGAGTATGGGGGTGCCGTTGGTGTTTTGACGATCGAGGATATCGTCGAAGAAGTCGTGGGTGAAATCAGCGACGAGTTCGACGCAGAGTCTACCGCCTTTAAGGAAATCAGCCCCACCAGCTGGCTGGTTCAGGCCCGAGTCGAGATTCCATCACTCAATGAGCAACTGGGGCTAGAGCTTCCCGAGGGCGACTATGAAACACTGGGAGGTTTTTTGCTCCAGCAGTTCGGCCGAATTCCGGAGGTGGGCGACGAACTCTACTTCGACACGCCCAAGGGCACGCTCCGAATTACCGTCAAAAAATCGTCGCAACGATCGATCCAATCTGTAACTGTTGAACAGATCATTGAACGGTAGGCTCTGCTCACGTTACAATAAGTACCGGAGGCACTCATGGCTCAAAAGACTGTTCTGATCGTCGATGACGTCGCATTCGTTCGCAAGACTCTCGCGGACATCCTAAGGGAAGCTCACTACCAAGTGATCGGTGAGGCGAGTGACGGCCACGAGGCTGTTGAGTTGTACGCTCGACTCAAGCCCGACGTCGTCACCATGGACATCGTCATGCCCAAGATGAGTGGAATCGAAGCCGCTCGAAAAATTCTCAAAGACGCTCCCGACGCCAACATCGTGATCATTTCAGCAATGGGTCAGGAAAACCTCGTCACAGAAGCAATTCATGTCGGAGCGAAGGACTACATCGTTAAGCCCTTCAGTGCCAAAGACGTGCTTAAATCACTTGAGCGCGTTTTTCAGGGCGACGAAAAACGTCCGAGCAAACCCGGACGCACTCCTCGCGAAGAGAGAGCAAGCTGAAAAACAGTTCGTTTTTTAATTCAGACGCCTTGCCTCAATCATTTGAATTTTACGGAGCGGGCTCCGTCACGCAGGTCAACGTGAGCTCGGAGCCGACTGCGCTCGACCTGCATGAGCACACAGCGGTTGCTTTTCAGATCAACGGCGATGTGCAGGGAGTTTTGCTGCTTCTGTTTGATTTCGGGCTGGACTCAGACATGTACGCAGAGGTGGGAAACGTCATTGCAAGCAGATTTGTCGCCCAACTGGATGCCGTCATCTCGCCCCCAAAAACACTCAACCACTCACAACTGGAGCGCCTGATGCGCTCCCAAAAGCCGCTGCTGCGTGCGAGCTATCTTCATCATTACGAAAAAACGGTAGTGCCGTTGACGGTCCTACTCCTGGGCAATGTCTTGTCAGTTACGAGCGCCCGACAGGCTACCGATCAAAGTAAAAGGAGTCTCTGATGTTCCAACTCGCGACATGGATCTTTAAAACGACGGTCTTTGCGATAGTCGTACTCATTCTTGGTCACTATGTGAAACTGAACGGTCAATCCGTCTCAGACCAAGTCCGAACTCAACTGAGCTTTGCGGAGCGAATCCTCTCCGGAGGTTCTCACAAATTTCGCGAGCTCAGCGCTGGAGTCAATCGGGACGCACGAGACGGAGCTGGACAGTCCCGGCGACCGCAGACCAGTCAAAGCGCGGAAAAAATCCCGCCCTCAGAACGTCAGCGCCTGCGCGCACTTCTCCAAGAACTTAGCCGCTAGCAGCGCACTACCGAGTTCTGTACGCCATTCGAGCGCTTCCGGCTTTCACTGAAATTTTTGGCTGAACCGGAGATGGACGATACTGTTGTGTCTTGGGCTTGGCATACCGGCAATAGACCGCTCCAGGAGCGATCTTCTTGAGCGCGGACGGTCCACTCAACTCACCCAAATGGGGCGCTCCCCAGACACCTTTTTCCGAGGCCTGTGCCCCAGCTGGGACAAATAACGTAATCGATAAAACTGCAAAAAATGCTGCTACAAAAGAACGCTTGCTCATAACTTCTACTCCTCACATCTCAGTTCACTCACCGAAGGGTCCCCACTGTGTCACGCTAGACCGGGTACTCTCCGACACACCTGACTAGTGCAACGCAGGTGCCACCTGAGTCAAAAAAGACACTCCTGAAAACTAATGAAATTACTGAGCTTTTTGAATGCCTGGGGGCTGGCGCGCTCGAGGAAAAACGGGCCGGACAAAAACTAAACAGGCAGGTGCCCAGACTTTAGACAGGACGGGTGCATCCGTATGAGGGCGCTGCACTTCTTATAGGTACGCCAAAAAGCAAAAAGCCGACTCCCCTGAGGGAATCGGCTTTTTAAATATAACTTAGATAAAAACTAGAGCCTAAAAGGCGGTCACTTCTTGGATTTCTCGGGAGCCTGCTTTGCGCTTCCAGCCGTGGGCTGCTGAACGACCTCGGCAGTGACGACCTGGTCCACTACGGGAGCCTTTTTTTGACTATCGGCAACTTCAGCACATGTGGCCTCCGACTCACCCTCGGCAATTGCCCAAGTGGGCGCCAAAGCCAAAACCGCGACAACCAAAATCACTTTTTTGAAAACTTTCATAATCTGCCTCTCTCTTTTGATTCTATCAGAATTACCGCCCGGCGCGAGGCCCTACGGAACCCTGTCTCTCTCCACTGATTAAAAGCAACTCCGGTGCCAACAAATCCCTCAAAATAGGCCTTAAAATACAGGCATATTGCTCAACTTGAAAATCCGCCCTGTCTAAACTTTTGACAGCTGCCCAGCCCCGGGCCCATGCGTTTGAGCCTAAAAAGTCAAACTCACGCCCGCGGGGCGAATGATATCCAACAAATTCTGAAACGCTGAGGTTACTTGTAATGCGACCTTCTTGCCTGCAGTGCTGTCGACCTTCTGAATCTCACCGCTTGTGTTGTAGCTCACAGTGATCGTTCCCATCGAAGGATCCGAGATTTCAACAGGCTTCGAGTTTTCGTTGTATTTGAAATCCAGTCTTCGCTTGTCCTGATCGATCATGCTGCTGATCCGTCCGGTTGCGTCGTAAAAAAGCTTCACGCCCTTGCTCTCCGAATTCTTGGCAAATACCAGATTGCCGGCGCCATCGTACTGAAACTGCGACCAGACGGAGAGCTTCTTATCGATTTTTGAATTTCGGACCACTTTGGTGACCTTACCGAGCTTCTGATCATAGGTGAGGTGGGTGATCTCAGACGGTGTGGTTTTCTTGGTCACACGGCCTTTGACGTCATACTGAAACGAGGTTTCCTCACCACTTTGCTTGATGATCAAAGGGAGTCCGCAGCACTCGTTATAGATGGTTTCCGTTTTGTCTCCGTCACTGACGGTCACGAGTTTGTAGGTCCACTCTTCACCGTCCGCGCGGTACTTCAAAAAGTATTCATAATTATCGCCGGTGAGTTTCTGTCCCTGCGAGTCCTTGGAATTTACGCCGACCTTGAGGTGACCCTTGTCTGCCGGATCCAAACTGTAGTCGTACTCGGTCAGTACGCCGTCACGAGCTTTGACGCTTTTGACGTTCTGAAACTTGTCCACACCATGATAGGCGACATCCATCGCCGTCTTGTCGGAATACCCCACCTGCACGAGGTTGTGCTGCTTATCGGTGCTGTATTTGAACGTAAAAACGTTTCCTGCGGCATCGGTGCTTTTCGCAAGTTCTCGATCGCCATTGTATTCATAGAGAGCTTTTTTTCCGTTCTCACCTTCGACCTTTTCGAGCAGGCCGGCTGAATTGAAAGTGAAGAACATCTTGCGGTTGAAATTGTCCTGAAGCTTTTGAAGCTTTCCATCCTTGCCATAGGCCAGATCCACAAAATTACCGGTGCGCTCGGCAACCTTGCTCAAGCGGCCAGCGTCATCAAAAGATTCCACTCGCCCCGAATCAAAGACCCTTTGATATCCCGCTTTGAGCCGCGTGATGTACTGGTAACTAAAGCGTCCCGAGGACAATTGACTTCCGACCGCCAGGTCGCGCGCCTTGAGCTTGCCTTGCAGTACAAAGCGCTCCCACTCCTCGTTGCGGAAACTCACATTGCTCTGGAGCTTTTGCGCGTAGGCCTCAGCCTGCTTAGCGCTCCCAAGCGTCCCGACTGTCTTGGCGACAGCAACAATGCGCTTGACGGCCTCGTCGAGGTCCGCAGACTTGAACGCAGCGGGCACGAAACGATTTTCCGCACCGCCGCCGCTTTCGTGAACCACAACGCTTCCATCAGCCGAGACGGTCAGATAGGTCTCGTATTCTGTTCCCCAACCGGGACCGAACATTCCCGTTTTGTACGGCGTCTTTGAATTGTAGACTCGCTCGACCTTCGGCTCTAACCCGCCCTGGTACACAATATCTGTGTAGGCGATAAAGAAATTTCCGTTACGAATGCTGACGTTTGCGGAAGCCATCCCTCCGGACAAAACACACAGCGCGACCCACAAGGAAAGCGCCCTTCGTTTTCCAGTCATTCGTAACATTGAGTTTCTCTCTTTCGTCGTCATGGTGGTTTCAATTCCTGCCATTAAACATCAATCTTGATGACCTTTAGGATGACAACAAATCCCACGACCTGCAGCAGAATTATCGCGCCAATGATCGCCCAGCCGATCGGCGTCGTAAAAAGCGGCATCATGAATTCCGGATCGGACTGGTAGGATACGACCCCCAGGACCGCTGGAATCGCCATCACAAAGATCCCCTGATAAAATCCCTGGGCCGTGAGCGCCGCGATCTTGTTTTCGACCTTGACCCGTTCGCGAATCGTCATGACGATCGTGTCAAAGGTCTCCGCAAGATTTCCTCCGGTCTCCTTCAAAATATTGACGCTGGTCACGAACATCTCGACGTCATCGGATTTGACTCTCTTGGCGAGATTGCCAAAGGCCTCTTCAAGCGGCACTCCAAGCTGATTTTGACTGAGTACAAGCTTGAATTCCTGTTGAATCGGATCCGACATCTCCTGGGTCACAAGGCCAAGCGCCTGAACCACTGAGAGCCCAGATCGCATTCCGTTGGACATCAGGCCGAGCGCGTCCACCATCTGCATGACAAGCTTCTGGGTGCGCCGATTGTAAAAAAAATCCACGATCGGTCGTGGCGCCTTCCATCCGACTGCAGTTGCAATCAATCCAAAAACCAGGCCCGGTCCTACTTGCGGCAAAAGTGCGAGAAAGACAGCCGTCCCCATCCCGAAACTCAGCAGGAACATTGCTCCCAGGATCCGTTGAGGCGGAAGATCAATAAACATGATCGACAATTTTTCGACGATATAATCGCGCGTGCCGAGCGACTGAAACCGGAGCCAGTCCAAAAATCGCGTGTTGTAATGGTAGGCGATTCCAAAAACCGCGCCCCCCAGACAGAGATAGGCAAAAACTTTTAACAGCATGACTTATCCGTCCGGATCAACTGGCCGCCTTGGCAGTAAAGAGTGACCGCTGAATTCGCAATCCTTTGGCTTCCATTTCTTCGACAAACTTGGGCACAAATCCGGTTGGGACGTAGCGACCGATGATCTTTCGGTTCTTGTCCAAACCCTCTTGCTTGTAGATAAAAATATCTTGTAGCGAGATCACATCACCCTGAATGCCCGTGATCTCTGAGACGTACGTAATCTTTCTGGTGCCGTCTGACATGCGACTCTGCTGAATCACGAGATTCACAGCGCTCGAGATCGTTTCGCGAATCGCCTTAAGGGGGAGCCCCAGTCCCGCCATCATCACTAGAGTTTCCAAACGGCCGAGGGCCTCGCGAGGGTTGTTTGCGTGCAACGTGGTCAGCGAACCCGCGTGACCCGTGTTCATGGCTTGAAGCATGTCAAGCGCCTCACCCCCGCGACACTCTCCCACTACGATTCGATCCGGGCGCATACGCAAGCAGCACTTGATCAAGTCACGAATCGAAACCTCTCCCTCACCCTCGATATTTTTGGGGCGCGACTCAAGCCGCACGACATGCGATTGACCTAATTGGAGTTCGGCTGAATCCTCAACCGTGATGATACGATCCGTGGCCGGAATAAAATTGGACAAAACATTCAGCAAAGTCGTCTTACCCGAACCTGTGCCTCCCGAGACCACCATATTGAGCCTTGCCTCAACACAGAGTCGCAGAAAATCCATGATCTCCTCAGTCGCGGAACCGTACTTAACGAGATCCGAGGACTGAATCCTCTTTTTTGGAAATTTTCGAATCGTGATCGTCGGTCCGCGAAGCGCCAGAGGCGGAATGATCACATGAACACGTGAGCCGTCGAGTAACCGAGCATCCACATACGGCGTATTTTCGTCCACGCGCCTGCCAAGAGGCATCAAGACGCGGTCAATGATCGTGCGCATCTGCTCAATGCTCGAAAAGTTAACCGTCGAAAGAGCCGGTCTCCCGGCCTTTTCGATATAAATCTGATCCCGCGAGTTCACCATGATTTCGGTAACCGAATCATCCGACAAAAGATCCTCGAGCGGTCCGAGGGCCAGAGCTTCATCCAAAACTTCCTTGAGCATCTGCGCCTTGAGCTCGCGCGTGGGCAGGAGGCCCGCCGTGTCCTCGACACCGAGAATATCCAGCACAACCTTTTGCGTTTTTTCACGTAGAATCGCGCGCTCTTTGACGTCCTTGATGTCCGTATTCATTTTCTTAAGATCCATCTGATCCACGAGCGAGCGATGAATCCTGAGTTTCATTGCCGTCCAAGCGTCCATCGAAGCCTGATCAGGGCGCGCCGAGGAACCCTCTGCCGCAGTGCCCACACCCGAAGCCCCTGCGGCTAGAGAACCCGCGGCCTTTCCTGCGACACCGGAGGGTTTCTTGAGTCTGGCAAGCGTTTCAAGAAGGTTAGTCTGTTGAATCTTTCGTACAATGTCGTGATACGCCCGTGCGACTGCGCTGCTGGGTGCCGAAAGGCAAAGCGGAGTACTCTTAGCCAAGGCGCCGTCGCAAGTGGCGACATCCTCGGGCACGGCCCCAAAAAGGGGTCGATTAAGATTTTTTTGAATCATCGGCGGCGTGATCAGGCTCGTCTGCGAGTAGCGATTCAAAATAATCTGAACCATCTCGGGCGGAAAGAGCAGTTCCTGAATTTTATTCAATACGCGCTTGGTCTGGTTCAGTACGATCACGTCCGCGGTGGTCAAAACGAAAATCGCGGTCGAATGCTCGAAGGTCCTGAGCGTGTGCGCGTCCATCGAGCTTCCGCAGTCCACCACCACCAGCGGAAAAATCTGAGTCGCGGCCTTCAAAAATTTACCATACCCTTCGAGATCAAATTCCCGGGCGGAGATCGAATCCCTCGGTGCGCCCGCGAAGCTAAAGCCGACGGGTGAACTTGCCAGAAAAGGCCCCACCGACTTTGAATCCATCGGACCCTGAATCTTAGAAATATCCACGATCGTTTTGGGCGGGTTGAGGTTGAGAATCAAGCTCTGGTCGCCCAAGCTTTGTAAGTCCGCATCGATCAACAAGGGCCGAACGCGAAAATCCTGCGTGAAAGCGACCGTGAAATTAGCCGAAAACACACTCTTTCCGACACCTCCCTTGCCACCGACGACTGCAATGATATGTCCGGCCATTCTAGTTCACCTTGACCCGAAGATTTTTTCTCATCTCCTCGGTTCCATCGGATGCGTTTTCGACAATTTGCGGAGTGACAAAGATCACAAACTGCGACTTCTTTTTACGAAAGTTCTTGGATCGATGCATCGTGAAGAGCGGCTCCGCTCCTTCAGCAAACTCGCCTTGCTTGGGGTCATCCTTGTTGAAGTCTGTGCCGGCATCCGTCGAAACCACACCAGCGACCGCCGCACTCTCATTGGCCTTCACATAAATCTTGGTGGTCACCTTGTGAGTTGCAGTCACGGGAGCTGAACCGGCGGCCGGAGCTCGCCCGACGAGATTAATTTGATTGAGATTGAGCTCGAGCTGAACGTCTTCACTCTGGCTTAGAATCTGGGGAGTCACTGCGACACTCAGTCCAACCGGAACGCTTCCACTTGAAACCAACTGTCCTTGAGGACCCGGCGTCAGGATCGGAAATGAAGTTTGCTCCTCGAGCGTCGCGGGCTTTCCACTCTGTGTAATGAGCGTGCCGGTCTTGAGCACACGAGCATAGCCTGCGGCCTGGGCGCTCTGGAGCTTGGGCAGGAGACTCGAAATGGTGCCAGAAAATGAGGAGCCGCTTGCACCCGCGCCCCCCTGCTGACTTCCGCCGATGGAGAGACTTCC
>CAMBEX010000067.1 GCA_945865865.1 Bdellovibrio sp. ZAP7 | reverse complement strand
CGGAGCCGCTCTTCTCTATGGTGCGACCGGGACATTAAATATTCGCGAAATTTTGGCCTTCGTGAGCAGTGATGGCCACACCACCTCTGGGCTTTATGTGGTGGGCGCGTGGTTGGTTGTGGTCGGTTTTCTTTTCAAGGTGGCATCCGTGCCGTTCCACATGTGGATGCCCGACGTTTACGAGGGTGCGCCGACGCCGATTACTGGCTTTATGACGACGGGACTCAAGGCGGCCGCATTCGCCGCATTTGTGCGCGTTTTTGTGTCGATGGGGTTTGGAAAGGGACTTTCAGAGGTTCTTCAGCAAAACATTCACCATATCTTGTGGGCGAGCGCTGTTTTGACCATGGTGGTGGGAAACGTCGTGGCGCTTACGCAAAGTAATTTGAAGCGCATGCTGGGGTATTCCTCAATCGCTCATACCGGATATTTGCTGGTCGGTGTTTTGGCGGGCCACCTCAGTCCCGAGGGGTATTCCCCGATTTTCATGTATTTGGTCGCTTACTCAGTCATGAACCTGGGGGCCTTTGCGATCTTGTCGATTCTTTCGACCTCTTCGGACTCCGGCGTAAATCTTCATGACTTGGCGGGTTTAGCCAAGAGGCACCCATGGCTTTCGTTTGCGCTGGCTGTGTTTATGCTTTCAATGGCGGGTGTGCCGCCAACGGCCGGCTTTATCGCCAAATATTTGCTTCTCTACTCGGCAGTTCAGGCGGGTGAAGTGCCTCTGGTTGTCATCAGCGTGCTTTGTAGCGCAATCTCGGTATACTATTACCTGAGGGTACTGGTTTACATGTATATGCGCGAACCGGCCGGTTTTGTCCCCGCAGCTCGGGTGCCTTTCTGGTCGGGTCTCGCTGTGGCTGCCATGGTGGCACTCACCCTCCACATTGGCGTGCTCCCATCGCCGGTTTTGGCTGCGGCCAAAAAGGCAATTGTAGCGCAGTAACGGAGACACTCCGAACTCATGACACAGTCGGGCCTGCTTTTTAAAATCCGGCTCACCTCTGGGCGTATTCTTGGCCCGCTTGATCTTGTGCGGATCCAGAAGTTGGTTATCAAAAAGCACATTGTCGGCGATGAAATGGCCCGCCATTATCCCGAGGGAGACTGGCAGCCGGTCTCCGCAATTGCAGAGATAGCAGAAATTTTAATGGCTCATGCCGAGGGCAGGCTTGAGTCCCTGAGTTCAGCGAGCGTGAACTTCGAAGGCGCGACCCAAATACTGCCCACAGGCGAAGACGCCGTGAGTGATGTAAGCCTTCCATCATTACCGTCCCTTGTGTCTTGGGCCAAGGTTCCATCGCTTGGCGAAAAAGATGATTTGATCGGGGCACCCGCCCCCACCGAAAATGACGGCGACGCCACGCAGGTGTTTATCCCGACGGTCGTCTCCACAACTTCGCCGTCACATTCTTTACCCAAGCTCAGCGAACAAAGCCTTGTTGAGTCCACGGGGGACAAAACGATGGTCGGCGGCGCACTCTCGGTTTCGGAGGGTCGACCTCCGAACGAACAGAGTGGATTTCTGGATCACACGGGAGATGTGAGTCTCTTGTCGCCGGGCGTCTCCTCGAACATTGCCAACGAGAGCACCGTGGTGTTTCAGCGTTCTGGGTTGGCAGTCAATCAGCCGACTGGACGAGCGCAAAAAAAGGCGAAAATCATCAAGGGCGCCGCAGTGGCGGTGGCGTTGTTATTGGTAGCGTCAGAACTCTTTCTTCCTGAAAAGTCAGCAGACAAGTCGGGCGCTCAGCTTTCGCCCGTGCGGCCTACTCTTCCTGAACTCGCAAATCCAAAGCCCGATCCTCAGCAGAGCGCAAAACTTTACGACGCGGCAATGACCGCCTACGTGTTGGATACGGTGGCTGGTTACCGAAGAGCCTCGTCTTTGCTGTCAAAGGCCACAGGGCAGGATTCGTCCAATGTGAAGGCGCTTGCGATGCTCGCGTCTTCGTATTTGAATCTGATTGATTCGTCGAACAAGGACGAAAATTATTTTACAGTCATTTCTAAACTGATCGAGCTCTCGCGAGCTAAGGATGTGGATTTGGCTGAGGCCATGATTGCCGAGGTTGAATATCTCGTCGTCGCGAACAAGGCGCAGGCAGCACAAGCGCGGCTCGCGCAATACATTAAGACCCACCCAAACGCGAACCGAATAGACATTTACTATTACGTAGCCGAGGCGCTTTTTGCTCGGGGTGACGCTCAGGGTGCTGCACGCTATTTAGGAACGATTCCGGATGCAAAGGCCTTTAGTCCTAAGGTTTTATTTTTGCGCGGCCGTGTCGCCGAAAAACTTAAGGACCCTACGTCGGCGGTGGCAGAGTATGAAAAAGCGATTCGGATGAATCCAGACCACGCCACATCCATGCTAGCGATCGCACGGCTCTACAACGAGCAGGGCAAGCTTTCAGAGGCCGAAAAATATCTGAAGTTTATGGTGACCCATCAGAGCCTGTTGCCGCCCAGGGAGCTTGGAGAGGCGTACTATCTCAACTCTCTTTTTCTCCAGGGAAAAAACGACTTTGATCTCGCACTCGGAAGCGTGGAGCGCGCTATCCGTCTGGATCCAGAACGCGCAGACTACAATTTGCAATACTACCTCTTGCGAGCAAAAGCAGGCGAGGCCATTCCAAAGATCCGTAAAGAGGCCAGGATGTACTATTTTCTGGGCGAGGGCGAAAAGCTAGCCAAGCAGGGCAAGTATCAGGAGGCCCAGGTGCAGTTCCTTGAGGCTCGCCAAGCTAAGCCGGACTCCGTTTTGCCGCTCGTCAAGCTGGGCGATGTGTTTTCGACGGTGGGTGACCAGATCAGCGCGCGGGTAAATTACAAAAAAGCCGCTGAAAAGGCGCCTAAAGACGGCCAAATCTGGTCGAAATACATGAAGTCACTGATCGAAAACTACGAGTGGCAAGAGGCTGATCAAGCAATGGCCCAGTTTCAGCAAACCGAAATTTCCAAGGGCGTAATCGAGAAGGCGATTGGGGACCGATACGCCAAGCAGGGCAACTTCAGCACGGCTCAAACGCATTATCGAAACGCTATGTCTCAAGGGTCGATTCCGGCGGGAGTTTATCTCGCTTATGCAAAAAGCCTGATGGAGACCAAGAACTTCAAAGATGCGCCCTTTTTTTTCGCGCTGGCCCTTCGATTTGATCCGACCAATATTGAAGCCATCTCAGGTACGGCAAAGTGCGTGGCAGAGACCGACGGTGTCGACAGAGGGATCGCCCTGCTCGAAGACGAACTTCAAAATCTGGACGGCTTTCGCGCGGATCTGCTCACGGCGATTGCCGAACTTCAAATCAAGAAGGGCCAATGGCCGCTTGCGCAGCGATATCTTGATCAGGCGATCGAGGCCAACCCCGCATTCGCGCATGTGTGGAGGGTTCAGGCGCAGGTTCACAGAAACAGCGAAAACGTGGACCCTAAGGCGTTGGATCGTGCCGCCGAGGCGTATAAATCCTATTCTGACAGAAACCCCACCGACCCTTCGGGGTACGTTGAGCGTTATCAAATCTTTTTGCAGAAGGCGATGTTCGAGCAAGCCGACCAGGAGCTCGGGCGCGTTTACACTCTCTATCCGCGCTATCCCAAACTGCACTTCTACAAGGGGAGACTTTACTCGCGAATGGGCAACACCAAGGCCGCCCTGGAGGAGTTCAAACAGGAGCTTCAAAACAATCCAAACGCAGTCAATACGCTCTTGGCGCTTGGCAATGAACTGATCCGAGACGGAAATGCAACGCAGGCCCTCACCTACTTAAATCAAGCAATGAGGGCAGCGCCCCGGGACCCCGCACCCAAGAGCGAGGCGGGTCGCGCAAATTACATCCAAAAAAACTATCAGGCCGCCGCAGCGCTGCTTATGGAAGCCATCAAGCTCGACAGCGGAAACCCCGCGCATTATCGGCTCATCGGCTATGTTTATCGGGATATGGGCGACGCGGGCAACGCGCGGTGGGCGTTTAGAAAATATCTAGAGATGGAACCGGATGCGCCGGACAAAGCGGAGTTTCAAAGGTTCTTGTGATGCGCTAGAGTAAGTGCCTATGCTTGATTCACGTTTTTTCGCAGAAAACCTGTCGGAACTTCAAAGTGCGCTTCAGCGCCGAAATGCAGACCCATCTCTCTTGGAGAGAGTCTCGGCGCTTTCGAGCGAGCGCAAATTATTGATTCAGAAGACCGAGAGTCTCAAGGCCCAAAGAAATCAGACATCTCAAGAAATCGCGCAACTTAAGGCGCGCGCAAAGTCAGACCCAGCGGCGGCCGCGCAAGCCGACGAAAAAGTCATCGCCATGAGGGGCGTGGGCGATGAGATCAAGTCGC
Organism: Bdellovibrio sp. ZAP7; assembly: GCA_945865865.1. Classification (GTDB taxonomy): domain Bacteria; phylum Bdellovibrionota; class UBA1018; order UBA1018; family UBA1018; genus CAMBEX01. The sequence continues at coordinate 7,319 of CAMBEX010000067.1, read as the reverse complement.
TCGACGAAAAGCTCAAAACAGTTGAAGCGGAGTTCAGTGATCTTGCGATGCGAATCCCAAACATTCCGCACGCAAGCGTCCCAAGTGGTGTTGGCAGCGAAGGAAACGTGGAGGCTCGCCGATGGGGAGAGCTCAAAAAATTTAATTTTCAGCCCAAGGATCATGTCTCCATGGGCGAGTCGTTGGGCGTTTTAGATTTTGAGCGCGCTGGAAAAATATCGGGAGCACGATTTGCGCTTTATTTGGGCGCGGGCGCCACACTGGAGCGTGCACTGATCCAGTTTATGCTCGACCTTCACACGCGTGAGCACGGCTATCAGGAAGTGATCCCGCCATTCATGGTCAATCGCGCCAGCATGACAGGAACAGGTCAGCTCCCGAAGTTTGAGGAAGACCTCTTTAAGACCGGTCTAGCCGAGCGCGAGTTGTTTTTGATTCCTACGTCTGAGGTTCCGCTTACCAATATTTATCGGGACGAGATCATCGAGCCAGGAAAGTTGCCGATTTATTTAACCGCGTACTCGCCTTGCTTTCGAAGTGAGGCGGGCTCGTATGGAAAAGACACGCGCGGACTGATCAGGCAGCATCAGTTTCAAAAAGTAGAGATGGTCAAATTTGCTGAACCTGAAAAGTCGTATGACGAACTCGAGAAAATGGTTCAAAACGCCGAGAAAGTGCTCCAGCTTTTGGAGCTCCCCTACCGCGTCATGGCCCTTTGCACCGGGGACATGGGGTTTAGCGCAGCAAAAACTTATGACCTAGAGGTCTGGTTGCCTGCTCAAGATGCGTATCGTGAGATTTCGTCCTGCTCGAACTGCGAAGACTTTCAGGCGCGAAGGGCCGCAATCCGATTTCGAACTGAGGCACAGGGAAAAACAAGACTGGTGCACACACTCAATGGGTCGGGCCTAGCGGTTGGGCGTACTTTTATTGCGATTTTAGAAAATCACCAGAACTCCGAAGGCGATGTTCGAATTCCATCGGTGCTTCATAAATACATTGAAGGAGCTCCTGGATTTACCCGTGAAAATGGAGCATTGTGGATGAAACGCGCCCGCTAGGGTGCTTTGCGGAGAGGTGGCAGAGTGGTCTAACGCGCCGGTTTTGAAAACCGGTGTGGGGGCAACCCCACCGGGGGTTCGAATCCCTCCCTCTCCGCCATAAAATAAAAAAGGCTGACCCAAAAGGGTTGGCCTTTTTTATTTTATGCGGTGAGTGGGCGGGATGAGAACACTGAGCGAGCGTTGCGAGCGGGGTTCGACAAAACGGCCACGAAGGACGTTTTGCACGCGCGACTTAATCGCGCGCCCGAGAGGGCGAGGCCCAGGAGGGGCCGAGTGAATCCCTCCCTCTCCGCCATTTAAATTATTTTTATTTTAATCTAAGCCACGCCAAAGACTTATGTCGCAGTGTGACGGATGGTTAGCTTTACGCGGCATTACCGGGGCATAGAAAATGTAGGCTTGCTCAGGGTGCGGTGTGATTCTGTTTTGAACACTGGCTTTTGATATTAGGTCAGTACGTAGAACTCTTTATAGAAATCTCGATGAGATCCATTTTAGAAGGAAATCCCAAAATGAAAATTAATTTTAAGCTGTGCCTTTTTTTGCTCGGGGTGTGTTCGGTGACCGCTGTGGCTGACGAAAAAATTCCTACAGATGCCGAACGGGTCGCCGGAATTCAGAAAGAGTGTGCTGAGGCGGGCGAGGCAATCAAGCAGCGCCAAGCCGAGAAGGCTCTCTATGACCGCCTGGGCAAGAGGCCTAAAATTAAGAATTTGGTGACCGAGCTTCTCGCAGCTCACTCGAAGAATGAGAAAATTGGCCATTTGTTCGTTCACGTAAAGAAAGGCCCGTTCGTAAAAAACGTGACTGATTTCTTGGTCGCCGGCACTGGCGGTAAGGCGAATTATCGCGGCAAAGATATGCTCGCGGTGCACAAACACATGAAGGTCAGCAACGCGGACTTCCTGGCTGCCGGCGGCGACTTTGAAGCGGTCATGAAAAAAGCAAAGTACGGCCCAAACGAGATCCAGGAAGTGATTTGCTCTCTGGCTTCGTTTATTCCAGTAGTCGTCGTTCAGCAGTAGCTAGTGCCCCCCGACTCTCTAGCTAGCGTCTCAGGTTGTGATGCCGTACTATTGAGTCATGAGGCCGAGCATCCCGATTTTCACCCTGATTGCCGCTTGTCTTATTTGTGCAAGCGCCCGCGCCTCGCAAACCGTCCCTCGGCTGGAGCGCGCTGTTCAAGGCTCTAAGATGATCGAGGACCTGGAGATGCGCGCGCAACCGAGTCGCACATCTGTGGGCAAGGTCTTGCTCACCGGCAAACTTAAAAGATCTGATGTCACGCTTTTGTGTGGCGGGAGCAAGATTCGGCTGTCCTTGGAGGGCGGCTTTCGTTTTGAGATTGGGGCTGGCGGTAAGGGGATTCGCTTAAGTTGCCAGCTTCAGGCGGGGGATAAAAAGGGCAGCGCTGAGATGATGCAGATCGTTTGGGTGCAGGGGTCCGAGGCGCAATCGAGCGCAGAGGGATCCACCGAGGGAATTGAAAAGCAGGGCGCGCTTCGCGGAACCAAGGTGGATTTTTGGAGTCCCGGTCTGAGTTACACACAGATTAGATATCGGGAGACGGGCCTGGGTGAAGCTGAGTCTGCGGCAATTACTGCAAAGCTGGTTTATCAGTCGGTTTTGGTTCCTCAAGTTTGGAGCATTTCTGGAAACGTTTTTTTCACAGCGCAACCTCTGGGAGAAATCCTGCCAGGAAAGAGCGCGCGTTTTTTGGGTCTCAATCTTCGCGTCGCCTTTGAGCTGCCCTCGTTTACCGGGACTCTGAGCGCTTCGATTGCAGGGGGCCCTTACTACTCAAAAATGTTTGCTTCGAGCGAAGACTTTGGTCACCCAGACCTTGCCTACCTGCAGATTTATCCCGCGGTAAAGTACCGCCTACATAAAAGTGGAGTCGTGGGCAGTTATTTGAAGTGGGTTCCTTTCAGTTCCGAATGGGGCACTAACCGGGAATTTTCGGGCGGCGCATATTACACCCAGCTGCTGAGCAAGGGCCGCGCCGTTTCTGCAAACGTCGATATTTCATCGGTAAAACTCCATCAATTTGGGCAGTCAGAATATTCGCTGGGCACTACATCGTTTGGAGTGAGTTATGTTTTTTAGAGTTTTGTGCATAGCAGTCGCCCTATTTGGTCTGGGGTGCTCAGGTAAATTCACACGCGCACCGACGTCGATTTCAGATTGTCCGATCGTGGGCCAGGGTGAGGCGGCACTGGACTGTCCGTGGGCGGGCATCGCTCGTATGATGCAGCGCGAGCCTCAGGCGGCGGTCGGGATTCTTGAGCAAGAGGCCCCGGCAGTTTTTGCGGCGATGCGGCGGGACGCGGAAAATCAGGATCTTTTGAGTTTCTGGGGCGAGAGCCTCAACTTTGACGAGGCCGCACGTTCGGTCATTGTGGGCGACGCAGTGATCCGAGGTTTTTCCGAACTATCGGGTGTCCGCCCCCCGCGCGGAGAAAACGGCAAGACCGTTCATGCGGGAGTCGAGCACACGTATGGCTATCTCTTCAGCACACTCAAGACGCCATTTGGGTTTAAGCGAGCCCGCTGGGTAGAGGGTGAGATGGAGCGAGGGTTTGGAGTTTCTGCCGGAACTTTTGGACCGAAATCCCAAGAGGGGACGCTTCTCTCAAACGTCACCTATTTTTTTGGCAAAATCGCCTTTCGCAGAAGCTCCAGACATGAGGATGAGCTCGAGAGCCGCTATGAGGGCTCGCGAGAGTTACGGACCTTTCCGTTTTCAGAACTTAAGGTTTCTAGAATTGAGGAGACGGCGACTCTTGAGGGGCCTCGGCAAGTTACCCTTCGCACGGACTTGGTTGAGTTTCTAAGAGAGGGCGCCGGAAAACGGCTGCTCTTAGTCTATTCTGTTGAGGACTCCGCTCGACCGGGTCCGCGCTTGATTACGGGCTTTCCGGTAGATTTCGCATTTGCCCAGAAATTATTAGCCGGAAATGGAGGCACCGTTGCGCCATGGCCTGTGACGCCCCGGTACAATGCCTATGTTGAGGGGCTCAGTGGCCTCCCGCGCCCGCGGATGGGCACGCGTAAAGTCCTGAAATAAGGCCTTGTCGCCCGAAATGCCTTTGTTATAGTCCGAACAGTTTTTCAGATGAATTTGCGGAGAGATGGCCGAGTGGTCGAAGGCACACCCTTGCTAAGGGTGCAGGGGAGAAATCCCCTCGAGAGTTCGAATCTCTCTCTCTCCGCCATTTTTAGTCGGGCCCACCTTTTGGTTTCGCAAGCGCGTCATTTTCTGTTTTTAGGTTGGTCCCGCTCCCGTCAAAATCCTGCCACAGACCACACCGCACTCGTTTGACAGCGCCCAAGACTCACCCGACAATCAGAGCATGAGTGCTTCACAAGCGCGCGATATCGCGTCCAGACTTGAGGGTTTCATTGCAGCGTCCAAGGATCTTGAGGCGCGCCTGAATCAGGAGCGCGCGAATAATGTTCGCCTGAAAGACCAGCTCACGTCCAGTCAGCAAACCTACGAGAGACTGCTTGAGGAGGCGCGCACTCAGAACCGCGAGCTCGAACTCAAGAACGAGAAGCGCACCGCTGCGCTTGCTGTCGCAAATGAAATCGAAAAAAAGATTACCGAGCGTCAGCAAAAAATCGCCGAAGAACTTTATCGTTATCGCGCGTCGTGGGATGGCGTCTTACAGCGAGAGCGCGAAGCCAAGATGATTTTAGAAGACTCGCGGAAAAATCGCGAGAGGCTCCATGAGTTTGAATCACACGCACGTGCTGTCGAGGGCGAGCTCCACGCCGAACGCAAGCGTACTCAACAGCTGGATCGCCACGTAAAAACATATCAAGAAGAGTTGCAGTCCAACCTCGTGCGCCTTCATAGCGCAGAAGCTAAATTTAAAGAACTCACCCGTGAGATAGAGGCGTTTCGCGAATCACGTCGAAGCATGGATGAGGAAATCGCAAAGTCGGAGGTGGCGATCCGAGAGCGCCTTCACTGGGAAAGTCTTCGCGAGCGCGAAGAAACGCGCGCATCGCTTGAGAGAGAGTTCGCTGGCGAGCGAGAAAGAATGCGTGCGCTGATTTCAAAATTAGACGCCTCGTGCCGCCAGAACGAAGAGCGTGCCCGCAAACTCGAAAATGAGTTAGCTCAAGAGCGCCCAAGGGCGCAGGCCGCAGCCAACTCGGAGCAGGTCCCGCCACACGCAGACTTGTTTTTTGAGCCGGAGATTTTTTGAGTCGCGCTCGTTTCGACAGTAAATTTGGCGATGACTTTGTGTCCGCGCTTCCTGGCACGCCTGGTGTTTACCGCGTGTTCTCGGCAGAGGGTGCGCTGATCTACGTGGGCAAGGCAAAAAATCTCAGGCGAAGGCTCGGGCAATACCGAAACGCTAAGCGCCGAAAAAAACATCACAAAATGCGTGCGGTGGTGGCATCGGGACATTCGATTGAAGTTGAGCAGTGCTCGTCACACCTAGACGCGTGCCTGCTTGAGGCTAGGCTTATTCAAGAGCATAGGCCGCGCCTGAATGTCGCGGGCGCATACCACTTTTTGTATCCGCTCGTGGGAGTTCGCGAGGAGCCGTCAAGTGAAGTCACGTTCTGTTACACGACGCAGCCCGAGCGATTTGAAAACTTTGAGTGGAACGGCGCTTATCGTTCGAGGCTGATCACTCGTGAGGCTTTTCATGCGCTGATGGATCTTTTGGAATTTGTGGGACATCCCAGCAAGAAGAGTCGTCGAACTGCACGGTCGGACAGAGCCGCCTTTGCGAAATTCTCTTCAGTGAGAAAGTTTCGTTGCGTTAACCTACGTTGGATTGAGAGTCTGCGCGCCTTTTTTCGGGGCGAATCCAAGGCCGCGCTCGAAGAGTTGATCCTAATGCTGGTTGAAAATGCTGGCGCGCGCAGCCGGAGCTCCGAAATTCAAGAGAAGCTCCGGCTGCTATCGCGATTTTATAGGCATGAGGCTACACGGCTGGCTAGGATGCGACGAGTTTGCGGATTTACCGCGTACCCGGTTCCACAGTCCGAAAGGGATCTGCTGTGGATTCGAAGCCGGCCCGAGTTTGTGAGTCCTCAGTCGGGTTAGCGGCTAGCTTTTTTCTCGAGGGCGGCTTCTGCCGCGCTCAAAATTCCATCGACGAGCGCAGTTTCTGAAATTTCAGAGGCCTGTTCAGCGCCCACTTGCTTTGCAGCGTCTTCGCGAGCGAGGCGGAGCAGAGCAGGAAGTAGGCCCGTCATCCTGCCGTTTTCGAGATAAGCTGCGGCGTCCTCACTCACTTGAACGACCAGGAGTTCTTTGAGCTCACCATCTTCGATAGCCGAAGTGGTGAGTGAGAGTGCGCTGATTCCAGCAGAAATCGCGATATCTCCCTTATCCGGATCGATGATGACAACAGGAGGAGGATTATGGTGGTGGCCGTCGTGGTGGCAAACGGTGCGGCAGTGGCGATGGCCCCAGCGGTCATACCAGCAATCTTCATAGCAGCGCGCAGGATGTGCTTGCGCGACCGAGCCTGAAAGCGTGAATAGGGCGAGTGCCGTGAAAATCAGATTTTTTGAATAATTCATGTTTAAGATCCCTTTCGTTTGGATTTGTGCGGCTTGTAGCAAGCGTTGAGCCCTTTTTCAAAGATCTCGGCAAATGGCGGTTTTTTCAGAGGTTCTTCTCAATCTGGAAAAGTCGAAGGGTTCGCGAAGCCGCATTCTGTGTCACTCTGACCCCGCTTTTGGCGGGGCTGTTCGTGAAAAAAATTCACCCCGAGCTGACAGTTTTCCGCTGAAGCTGTCAGCGGCAAGGTGCGAGTTGTGCTGCAATACGGGGTAGTCTGCGTTCAAGAAATTAAACAGTTACTGGAACGAGGAACCGATTATGAAAAAGCAAAACAACGTAAAAAGGCTGGTTTTTGCGGCGCTCTTGGCGGGCAGTGTGATCGGTATTGGAGAGCGGGCAAATGCCGGCTTGTGGCGAGAGAACCCGACTGCCATGACCTCGGCGATTTTGTTCTCGCCTACTTGGGGACTCACGCTGATGACGTGGCTCGACGACCTGTCGGACAAAAAGCAGGCTCTTGCTCTGGCGGCCATTGAAGACGCGGCGGTCTTTTACGAAAGCGGCAAGCTCACCGGAATCCTTCCGTCGGTACTTGAACTGCTCCGTCGCGAAAGTGCGGAGCTCTCTCAGCTGACCGAAACCGAACTGGTTGATGCCGTGATCGGGGCGGCTGAAGCTGGGCTTGAGGACGTCAACTGATCTGGTTGTCGGCGGTAATTTCC
>CAMBEX010000066.1 GCA_945865865.1 Bdellovibrio sp. ZAP7 | reverse complement strand
CAAATAAAGGCGTCATTTCTCTTAAGAAGGACAAGCCGCAGGAAATTCGGGTTGCTCCCGAGGCTCCAAAAATCATCACTCCGATCAAAGTCGTTCCCGTGGCAGCAGCTGTGCCGTCCCTTCCCGTCGCTCCTCCGCCTCCGCCACCCGTCAAACTGCCTCCAAAGATCGTAATCGTTTCACCCGCCGAGGAGACCGTGCTGAATGTACCGAAGGGACGCGGAAGCCCTCAAGTGCCCGCTCTTTTTAAATGGACCCAAGACCAGCCCGACGTCCCCATCAAGTTTGTTCTTCGAAAGACCCTCGATGGCGTGCCCGGAGATCCGCTCAAGACGGTGGTGACCCGTACCTCACAAGTCGACGCCATTTTAACTTCGCCGGGAAACTACATTTGGGAATTGCTTGAAGAGTCGTCAGTAGGCGCACCGTTGAAGGTTGCACGATTTGATGTTCAGCCAGAGTTCGATGGAATTGAAATTCTCTCGCCTCTCGTCGGCGGCTCTGCAATCACAGACAACAAACTGGTCGACAAGCTCGTCAAGGAATTCTCCGTTACCTTTCGATGGAAGCCCCTACCGGGAGTCAAACAGTATGTCGTTGCAGTCCTTTCTCGCGGTGAAGGCGGAAAGGTCCTTATGGAGAAAACAACGACCGCCCCCGAGCTGACGTTCAATCGAAACAAGATTCTTACGAACAAAGTATTTTATCGTGTCAGCGGAAAAGTTCCGTCCGGATTTCTTGCCACATCCAAGACCGAGGTTTTTTCGTTCAACTTTCTGTCGCCGCGGCAGATGTTGCCGATGGACAACTCGGTAGTTCCCCAAGGAAAGGCTGGCTTAAAAAAGAAGACCCTGCTTTTCACCTGGCAAAAAACCAACTTCACCGAGGAGTATGAAATCGAAGTGGGCACCGACCGAGAAATTACTCGCCCGGTGATTCAGAAAAAGCTTAAAGATAATTTTTTTGTAATCGACATCCCTGAGAAGGGCGCCTACTGGTGGCGCGTTATTAGCCACTCAGAAACCGCGACTAGCCCGAAAGGTCCTGCATACTCTTTTCAGGTTCAATGAACTCTCAGACCAGATCCGTGGGCCGCGGATTTATTTCTCTAAATTTTTGGTGTCGTCTCGCTCATCAGCGCCCACGCTTTTGCCTTCAAGGCCCTTTTTGAAGGCCCGCATTCCTCTTCCCATCGCGCTCCCCAACTCCGGTAAGCGTCGATGACCAAAAAGTAAAACGACTACTGTCAAAATAATCAAGTGTCCGAGGCTCAATCCAAACATAGGCTTCACGCATAACAGAGCCCCCAAAAAAAGAGAAGCCTATCGAGGCTTTATGCGTTAATGAGCTGTTATGGCAGCCACCGAATTTCGTTGTGAAGTCAAGGGATTCAAGCACCTCACCCCGAGCGTTTTTGAGGTCACATTTGACACTCAGCAGCCGCTCGAGTTTTCAGCCGGACAATTTATCAGCGTCATCATTCCCGGCGCCGGCCCGCATGGCCGCGATTTACGCCGCGCCTACTCGATCGCCTCTGCCCCTCATGTCCGTCCGGTCGAGCTCTGTGTAAAACTCGTTGAAGACGGCCCCGGCACCCATCACCTTTACCGCCTCCGGCCGGGCGATACCTTTCGAGGAATGGCTCCTTACGGAGACTTTGTCTATGAGCCCAAGCCCGGAAGCCACGCTTGTTTTATTGCGACCGGCACCGGAATTGCTCCATTTCGCTCCATGGTCTTTTCAGCAGAATTCAAAAAAAATCCTCCGATCAGCGCGACCTGCCTACTGGGAGTCAGTGATGTCTCGGAACTCCTTTACACAAATGAGATGGAATCCCTCCAGGGAATCACCTGGGTCCCGACCGTTTCTCGCCCGACGGGCGAATGGCGTGGCTTCAAGGGCCGCGTGACGGATTATCTACGCGCACAGGAAGCGGGCTTTCCGTGGCTTGAAACTGAGTACTACCTTTGCGGAAACGGCGCGATGATCGACGAGATTAAGCTGCTCTTGGCTCAAAAGGGAGTCGCCAAGGGCTCCGTTCATCAAGAGGTCTATTACAAGCCTCCAAAAGAGCTGAAGTAACGTCTCATGCAGCAGTTCCGCTTTTTGCCAACGCTGCCATCCCTTTTGGCGGCCCCCGAGACGCCCATCATTCACCGAGACTTGAGCTGGCTTCAGTTCAATGACCGCGTGCTGAGCGAGGCTCGACTCACCGGCAACCCCCTGCTGGAAAGGGTGAAGTTTCTCGCGATTACCGCGTCCAATCTCGACGAATTCTTCATGATTCGACTAGCCTCTCTTGGCCGTTCGATCCTGACTCACAGGCGCAAAGACCAGACCGACAAATCGACTTATCGCCACCTTTCTCGGGTTCGCTCTTCAATTTTGGAAATTGTCGCAAAATTTGGAGCAAAACAGGGCGAGGCGCTCGACATCCTCACATCAGAACTTGAGACCGTTGGAATTCACCTAGTGAGGCAAGCCAAACCGGGTGATCCGGGCTACTTGGTCGGAAAAAAAATTTTCGAAGAAGAGGTGTTGCCCAGGCTCTCGCCGCCGGAACCCTTTGCCGTATCAAAGCTTTCACTTCTCGAAAACCTCCAGCTGGGGGCGGTCTTTAAATCCAATCTCTGGTTTCGCATTCCAAAAAATATTCCATCCGTACTGCTTGCGAAACAGGAAGGCCCGGTAACGACTGCCGCTCCGTCACTTTATTTTTTCTTTTTGGACGACCTGCTTCTCACCCATTTAGGTCAGGCCTTTCGACTTGGGCCGCAAGAACCCGCACTTTTGCGGCTCACTCGCGATGGGGATTTGAGCGTCGACCTAGAAGAAGAAGACACTGAGTCGATCCCAGACGTCGTGCGTACCAGTCTGACGTCTCGTGAAAAAGGACGCCCCGTTCGTCTCCAGTACACGGGTGACGTGACCGAGGCGATGCTCAACACTTGCATGAACACACTCAAGCTCACGCCGGGGCAGATTTTTCCTGCGGCAGGAACTTTGCTGGTCCACGGCTTGTGGGCCGTTACGCAGCAGACGCCCAAAGAGTTTGCCGCTCAACGCGGTCTCCTTCATCCCGCACTCAACACCACGACCCCAAAACCCTTCAGAGTATCCGAAAAAATTTTCGATGAGGTCAAGGCCCAGGACCTTCTTCTGCATCACCCTTACGACTCGTTTGAGGCATTTGTTGCCTGGGTTCAAGCCGCCGCTCGAGATCCCAATGTACTTTCGATTGAACAGACTGTTTACCGAATGGACACGCTCTCACCCGTAATTGACGTCCTTAAGGCCGCAGCCGGAACAAAAAAAGTCCGCGTCATCATCGAGCTTCGCGCACGCTTTGACGAACTCAACAACCTGAGACTTGCCGATGAACTCCGAAAGGCGGGCGTTGAGGTGGCGTTTGGCTTTGGAAAACTAAAACTCCACGCCAAGATCGCGCTCATTACCCGAAAAGAAGAGGGTCGCCCCGTTTTCTACACCCACCTCTCGACTGGAAATTATAATGCGGCTACCGCGCGCCAATACACCGACCTTGCCGTTTTGACCGCAAATCAGGATATCGGCGCCGATGCGAAACATTTTTTTGATTGTGTGTTCAGGGGCCAGCTACCGACCACATTTAAACAACTGGTAGTCGCTCCGACGCGGTTACACCGGAGACTTCTGGCGTTGATTCAGGCCGAGACTGACTCCGCCCAAAAAGGACTGCCCGCGCGTATCGTCGCAAAGGCCAACGCCTTGGTGGATGAGCAGGTGATTGAGAGTCTCTATAAAGCGTCGCAGGCCGGCGTGAAGGTCGATCTGATCATACGCGGCGCATGTTCGCTGGTTCCAGGAATCAAGGGCCTGAGCGAAAATATTCGGGTCATCAGCGTCGTGGACCGCTTTCTCGAACACAGTCGGCTTTACTATTTTGAAGGCTCGCAGGTGATGTATCTTTCGAGTGCTGACTGGATGCCTAGAAACTTTTTCTCAAGGCTTGAGCTTGCGTTTCCGATTCTGGATCCTCGGCTGTATCGGTTTCTCAAGGACGTGGTGATCCCCGCCTACATGAACGACACGATCAAAGCACGAGAGCTCACCCACCAGGGGACTTGGAAAAAACGCACCTCACGCACCCAAAATAAATCAGTTCGTTCCCAACTTTTTTTTGAGCAACTGGCTGCAAACGAGTACCGGGGAACGCCGCTTGAGTAAGACCCTTATTCTGGTCCGGCACGCCCACAGAAACACCGACGACCGCACGCTCGATAATGGCTTGAGCGAAAAAGGGTTTGAACAAGCTCAGCGGCTCTCTGAGTTTTTTCTCCAGCACTTCTCCGATCCCAAGCCCCATCTGATTTCGAGTCCCAAAAAACGCTGCCGTGAAACCCTCGCGTCCATGGCCAGCGGCTTGAGGAAGCGTGTTTTTGTTTCATCACTTTTGGATGAGGCGTCTCCTGGCGAGTCCACCACGCAGTTTTTCAACCGCATCACTCGGTTTTTGAGTGCCTGCAAACGCTCCAAGGCCCAGGTGATCGTCGCCTGTTCGCATGGTGATTGGATTCCTGCGTGTATCCAAGTGAGCACTGGCCAGTCGCTCGAGCTCAAAAAGGGTGGCCTCGTTCAGCTGGCTCTGAGCAAAGAGCGGGTACAAATCGAGAAAGTAATCCAAAAGTTTTGAGCCCTGCCTAGCTCGACTGCGCCTCAATCACGAGCGCGCGCTTGAATACCTCTTCAAAGAGCTGTTTTTTCTGTTCGAGCCGTAACAGCTCAAGGTCTACTGATGATTTACCCTTGAGCTTAATGACCACTCTCTTTTTTTCGACCCTGATCCCAATTTCTTGAACTGCATTTTTGTGACCACGGTCCAAGGAGTCGGCGATACGCAAGAGCGCAAGTATCCTTAGAAAGGCCTGTTTTTTCAGTTTGTTTTTAAAAAAATCCGCGGCCTTGAAGTCCACCTTTCCGCCCCGATGACCCAAGCAGAGCATGGCTAAAAAGTCCGTCTCCCACTTGTCCATGGCCGGAAAGTCGGCGTTCTTCACGATATAGTAGGAGTGCGCCTCATGAAATGCGGGTGAGACCGCCTCGCCGACGTCATGCAAAATTGCTGCGGCCACGAGGTACGTTTTCCAGTGCGGTTTAAGCCGGTGAACTTTTGCCAGACGATCAAAGAGCGTTTCCGAGATTTCTGCTACCTGCTGAAAATGGTTTTCACTTGATCCAAACTTCCGGGCCTTCTCTCGGAGGTCCTCCAGATGAAAGCCAAGGTGTGACGCCTTTTTCTGACGATGGAGACTCATCTCCTCGTCCAAAACGCCGTCGCGTAAAGAATAATCGGTAAACGCCACCCGCTTTGCGCCCAGAGATTTCATGCACTCTTCGAGGAGGATTGCGCCCGCCAAAATCATGTCCACCCGTCGCGCCTCCACTCCAGGAATTCCCAGCAGTTGAGTCGTCGTCATTGCACTCATTCGCCTAACAAACTCAGAAAGATCTTCGCGACTCACCCCTTTGACGTTCCTGGCCTTGCGAACCATTTTTTGAAGGGCGCGAATCGTCCCGCTTGAGCCAATCACGCGGCCCACCTTCGGCCAACCCTCAGCAATCATTTTAGGCAGCAACACACTGCGAATATAGGCGCGCAATTGATCGACGGCGTCGCGGCCTTGCGAATCCTTGCCTCGGGGTGGGCTGCTCTTGAGAAAAATCTGCTGAAGGCGCGCGGTTCCGAGCGGAAAACTCTCGGAAAAAAAGGCCTCCTTTGCGCGACAGATACTGATCTCCGTGCTTCCGCCGCCAATATCCACGAGCGCAAAACGACCTTTCGCGAATTTCTCGTTGGCTAAGATCCCTCGCGCAATTAGTCTGGCCTCTTCTTGGCCCGAGATGACCTTGACCTCGATGCCCGTCTTTTTTCGAATCTGTTCCAGCAAACGATCGCCATCAGAGGCCTCGCGAAGGGCACTTGTACCAAAGGCGATGATTTTTTCGGCGCGAAACTGCGCTGCCGTCCGCGCAAAACTCACGAAGGCATCAAGCGTCCTTCGCACAGCCTCTCTGTCGAGCTTTCCCGATATAAAGACCCCCTGACCTAACCTGATCATGAGTTTTTCGCGGTGAAGCGGGCGCGCGCGCTTGCCCCGCCCAATCTGATGGACATCAAAACGAACTGAGTTAGTGCCTAAATCAATAATTGCGATGCGCATGGTGCTCGTACGACTTCCCGGCTTTCTAGTTTGGACTGATCTCGAGAATAAGAAAAGCGGGTTCAAACGCTCTGCTACACAAGCCACAACGCCGCTCAAGTTTTCTCCGCCACCTGCCGATAAGTAGATCGGCATGGAATATTTGCACCGCGCCTCTTCTCGATGGAGTTTTCGTCAAAAAGCCTGGAGCGCTCTCGCCGTCGCTCTTGTCGCAGCACTGAGCGTCGCCTATTCAGCAGGCCGATTAAAGTCTGACTTCAATCGACGCGACCTTGCGGGGGATGGCCCCGGCTACCTCATTGAGGTCTTTAACGAAAACTTTGAGTTGCTTTCGTCTGGACGCGGCGCTGTTGACCTACAGGCTACAGACTCCCAACGGTTTTATGTCCGTTTCAAGTTTTGCCCGCAAAACGGCGGCGGATGTTCTTGGCTTCGTGGTTTCGCAGACGATATCTCGCGCGGTTTGCACTTTCTACCCGCTGAAAAAGACGACCTCCTTTTGTCGGCCATTGGCGCAAGCGCGATCATCACCCTCAAGAAGCACGAAGAGAGACATGATGAGACCGTCAGTTTCGTTCGAAAAATTTTGGTGGCCAACCCGCGCCAGTCCCCCACCTATAGGAGTGAGGATATCGGTGAAGTGCGATTTCACGTTACCTATACGTCTCGCTACCTGGATCATGTCAAAGCCTCGGAGACACTTCGCTCTTTTCACCTCGCTGATTATGCCGAGCAGGGTGGGTTTATGAGCATCCCGGGGGTCACCACTGAAGTCATTTTGGATACCTTAGGCAAAAAGCAAGTCGAGGAGCGCCTTGGAATGGTGGTGGATCGCACTGAAAAGGGCCTCGAAATTTTGGGTGTTCATGATCTCCCCTGGAGTTCAAGAAATCGCTCTAAAGTCGCTACGTTTTCGTGCGCGCTCTGCCACTTCGGAAAAGCTGCCGGTGTCATGGTTCCTGGACTCGGAAATAAAAACGTAAGCCCTTCGGCAATGGCCGAGGCCGCACTTGAGGCGCACGCGTCGCTGAAATACAAAATAGTTCGCAGCGTACAAAAGGTTTTCAAAAGCAATGAGAACCTAAAACTTGAAAAAGAAGGCGAAGCGAGCGCCCTTCGTATCGTGACGATGCTTGCGAATCCGCAGTACAGTAACCTCACCCAGGGACTCACTGCGGTTAATCAAACTCCACTTCGCTTTTATCGCGACACGGGAGTTCCGGTCCCGCCGGACTTTCCACGAGCCCCCTCCAAAGGCCAAGCCATGTGGGGACTCGGAGTCAAACGCAGCGCAGGCGGGCAGTTCTCTGATGCCGGTTCTGATGGTGGCTCTGCCGCTTGGGCGGCAGGCTATGATATGGGATCAGAGATGCCACTCGAGGTCATTCGAGAGAATCTTCCAAAGCTAGAAATCGCGCAGGATGCGTTCGGAAAACTCTTGTCGCCGCGCTATCCATTTCAGATCGATCGCGAGAAGGCGCGCGCCGGCTCCAACCATTTTGAAATAAACTGTGCCAAGTGCCACGCTGCAAACGGCGCCTATGAGCGAGACCCGCAAGGACACCCTCTCTTTAGGCCTCCCCTGCTCGTTGCGCTAGATGAGGTCGGAACCGAGCCCGAACGCGCTGCCCTTTTTCGCGGACTCGACAAGGTCCTTGAAAAACATCCCTTCAAGGACATCACCCGACTGACTCCGCCAGAAAAGCGCCCATTTGAAGGCTATTATTCTCCGCGACTAAACGGAATTTGGTCCCGGTTTCCGTACCTGCACAACGGATCGGTCCCGAGTCTGATGGCGCTTCTCACCGCGCCTAAGGATCGACCCAAGGTTTTTTCATTGAAACGTGCAGGAGAGTTTGATCGCTTCGACCCCGTCCGCGTGGGGCTTACGGCACCAGCAACGGCAATGGAACAACAGGAGCTTGAGAGAAAAGCAAAAACTGGCGCGCAGGATGTTTACGACATTAGTCGCGACGAGCACTCTAATCAGGGCCACCGCAAGGGGCTGGGCCTGACTTACGAAGAAAAGATCGAGCTGATTGAATATTTAAAAACGCTCTAGAGATCCGTTTTTTATTTCCGGTTTTCGCTCTCGAGTTGAAGTGCAAACGGTTTGATTGAACTCGCCTCAGGGCTCTCTTTTGGAGTCAATCGATTTGCCGCAACGACAAAGGCAAGCTGCAGAGTCACGAAAATAAGCGAGAGTTGAAGGGCAATCCAAAGCTGATCGACGCCGCACGCCATTCCGACGATGACAGCAAAAAATAGGCTCGAGCCCGAACTCTCGGACATCTTGATTCGAAATCGCACGAGCGCGATGGCGGCCGCCACCGCAAATGCTCTGGCGAGATCACTTGCCACTAAAATCATCACGCTGGTCACGCCGACACACAGAAACGCAATATTTGAAGAGTTGAGCACCACACCTGCCAATGTGACGGGTGCATCCGGATCATGAGCCAATGCTGATCGCGGTATGTTTCGCGAAACGGTGACGTTGAGCGCCGTAAGGAGCAAACCCAATCCCAGGGAAACCAAAATTAAAAAATAGGCGTGCTCAAGCGTGGTTGGAGTCGTAGTCAAAGCGATTGCCGACATATTTTGTATTCCTGTCAGGTTCATTTGCTGCCACCCTTTGAGGCGAAAAACTCTTCAGTCATGCTGAAGCAGTATTTAGAAAAACTCATCTCTCGCCCTCCCGTTTGATCAATCAAAGTTTTGAGCCAATCCGGAAAGGTTCCATCATGCTTGATCTCAAGCACTACCCCGTCAGACTCTCGAAATGACCGAGCCATGTTTGCGGCAAGCTCTTGCTTTTCGGGCGGCATCTGGCGAGCACACTCGGCGGTTTTGGTGTCCCGCACAATCGCGCGGTAAGAAATGCTGTCATCAAAAGTCACGCGCAAACCGTCGACCTCAAAAGCCTTTCGAACGTAACTGACAGAGCAAACGGGTTTCATCTCAAACTTCTTGATCAGTCCGTTGATTTTTCGAACACGGAGCAAGAGTTGGTGCGCTGGAATGGCTGGGTTGAGCCTTACCAAGCGCGGTACATATCGGACAGGCTTGCCCTTCATGAGTCGCGCTAGGTCGCGGCCCCCGAGGCTGAAGCGTAATTTTTTGGTTTTCGAAACACCGTTTTCATGAACTTTGGATTTCAGTTCCAGGAGCGCGCTCTGAAGCGGATCAGGCTTATCGTTTGGAAAATACCTCCTCACGCGAAGCTTGAACCTTTGATGGGAGCCCGAAGGGGGCACGGACTGAAAATGGTTGGCGTAGGACAGGAGCTCGGAAGAATCCAGGTAGGTCGATTCAATCCCGCAGTAAGTGGTCTGTGGGTCTAGGTAGCTCGGCCGCATACGCTCTTGCAGCTGCATTTCCAATTCAGCAAGGCGCGCTCGCGGGATAAAAAACTTGTCCTCGATTCGCTCAAAAACGCCCTGGGCACTCAACTCGGGTGCGCGCTTAGGAGGCCGTTTTTCACCGGTCATGGCCTCCGCGGTCAGTTCGGTTTTAGATTCTTGTTTTACGCTCATCGAATCCGCCATGTCTGCTGTCCCCCGATGATGTCTTTCAGAGGGTCATTATTTAGCGCGATGCGTTAGATACGTCAACCCCTAGCCTGATCTTTTTGGTCGGATTTGCGGCGCCGTAAAGCTCTTTGATTACGGGCCGTTAAAGCGGCACCCAGGCGCTCTGGCGCTCCTGACCCGGTAAATACGCTGCGGGAGTGGCGATGAAATCTGAGGAAGTATTGCGATGGGGATCTGAAGTGAAAATGGCTGGATTGACTCACAACGAACAATTACCGCTCGCTTTTGCGGCGAGATTTCAAAATAGGAAAACTCGCGAAATGCCGAGAAATGTCGATCGCAGTTTCTTGCTCCACTAACCCACTCTGCTTGCGCGCGCGGGCTTTCGAACCGTGACTCGGGTCGAGTCAATAAACTCGCTCAGTTCTGAAATCTTGAATTTATATTCTTTTCCAAAATTATAGGCAGGGACCTGTCCGTCCTTGATATATCGCCGCAACGTCGCATCCGAAACGTCGAGAAATTTACACGCCTGCGGAAGAGAAATCAGATAATCCTCTGCGCTAGGCCGTTCATCGACTACTTCGATTTCAGGCACTGCGTCTTCTGGTGGTGTTCGCTTCACGCCCTCGAGGTGAAGCTCAATGGCCTCAACAATGTGAGCAATGCACTCGTTCTTAGTGCGGCCCGCTGAAAGGCAGCCCGGAAGTTTGGGGACTTCAACGCTGTACGTGCCGTCACCGTTGTTCAAAATTCGAATCGAGTATTTCAAATCGCCATATCCTGCGCGCTTCATAGGAGCCCTGCTTTCTTCAGACAATCCTTTACGATCTTGGGATGAAGAGTGTCGTTTCCATTCGAATGCCAAGGGATCGTGAGCGGCTCTTTGCCTGGACTCTCAAATCTCCTGTGACTACCCTTTTGCCGAACCTCGACGTACCCAGCACGCTCAAGCAGGTAGCTTAAGGAGTAATCCTAGATCGTGGTCGCTGCTAGCGCCCAGGGGTCAACTCAGGTGAGTTCGGCCAACCCATTTACTTTTCGTCTTCGGTAATTTCTGCCTGCCGAAGGTTCCGTTTCACGGCCCGAAAGACACCCTCGAATTCCGGGAGAGTGCCCATCTGTGTGGCAAGACGCCCGTCCCATGTTTTCTTGAGGCGCGCCTCTTTTTTTGCAAATTCACCCCGCACTTCATCCAGGGTCTTCCCGCGAAAGAGGAGCTTCTGTTTAACCGCGTGCAGAATTTCTTTCAAATCCACTCTCTTGCTCACCGTCGATAGGTGCCACAAATCGAAAAGATCGCGAGGCTCCGTCCTCGCTCGATCGAGCAATGCCACCGTTTTCTCAGACGCAATCTCCGCAAGAGAATACACGCGGACTTTGGCGTTTTCAGGTAGGTCTTCGAATTCCGGATAGCTGCGCAGAACCGCCTTTTCCTCGGCAGCGTGGACCAGGCATTCCTTGAGTGTAATGTCGACTTTGATTTCCTTTCCCATGGCGGTCACAGATAGCGGCCCATCGTATCCCATATAGAACGTGTAGCAATTCTGGTGAGTCGAAGTATCTTCGCGGGAAAAACGAAATACGATGCCAGAGGCCCTCTTTACCTCGTCGTATACTCGCTCAAGGTGAGCCTTGAGGGCATCGAAGGTCAGCTCCTCTGGCAGCGTAAAGTCCATGTCCTCTGAGAAGCGGTACTCAGCATAGTGGCAACGCTTGAGCGCCGTTCCGCCTTTGAAAATTAGCTTTTCCCGAAGCGGCGTGCGCGAGAGCCCCACGAGGAACCAGGCGATGCAGTAGTCTCGCTCCAGCACCAAATCTGGAATTCGCCTCCCGCCTTGCCCCTTAAAGAGTCGGTTCGACAGCTTGGATATCTGAGCTTGCGCGATCATTTATTCATGTCCTGAGCATCCCTTTGAGCTCGTCCTCTCCCACATTTAGACGCAGCCGCCAGCGAGCGAGAAACTTTCCCTCCGCGTCTAGGTCGG
>CAMBEX010000065.1 GCA_945865865.1 Bdellovibrio sp. ZAP7 | reverse complement strand
AAACTCTGGCTGAGTAAGAATCTCGGTGAAAAGCTCGGTCAGTGGCTTCCAGTCCCGCGAAAGACAGGTGAGCTGCATTCCAACCGTATTTCGTCCAGAAAACCCATCGAGACCCGCGGCCTTTCCTTCGACAAATTCGGCAATGGCCTTGGCGCTTTTTGACGGAGTCCCCTTGGTCCACGTATGTGAAAGCATCGTGCTCGAACCCCAGTCGCGTTCCGCCGAATCCACGGGTGACGCAAGCTCGAGTCTCAGTCCGCCCAAAGCACACGCGTGCACGCTCAATACCTGAGAGTGGGGCCGCTCACGAAAAATGACTCGCACTCCAGCCGGAGTCGTCCACTGCTCATACGGGCGTTTTTCTGCGGTTTTTAGTACGCTCGCTTTAGATTTTGGAGCCATCACTGGAGCGACCTGTGGAGTCAGAAGGGACTCGGCCACTTGGATGATTGCAGCGGTGTCGTAGGGAGCTTGCGCTTCCTGCTCTTTCGGCAACAAGAGCGCTACGTTGAGGCGGCGATAATCAAAGTACCTTTCGACGACTTCGCGAATTTTTTGCTGATCGACCGCCTTGAGTTGCTCCAGATACTCCCGGTCGTAAGCGAGATCGCCGATCAAAAAGCGCAAAAACCCGAGTCTTCCGGCCATTCCGTCTGCAGTCTGAGTGGCGTAAAGGCGTTCGCTCTCCGTGTTGGTGAGCACTCTCTGCAACTCCGCCGGAGTGGGGCCATCTTGCGCGAGTCTGCGCATTTCTCGAAACGCCTCGGCGCATGCGTCAGCAATCTTTTCGTTGGTCTCAAATTCCATGTGAAAGTAGAGCATCCCGGGATCCTTGGGTACATAAAGGCCCGCGGACACTTCGGTCACCCAGGAACGATTGCAGAAAAGATTTTGATAGAGGCGCGAGGACTCGCCCATTCCTAAAACATTTGTAATCAGATCCAGGGCAGGAATGTCCTCATGCCTCAAATCAGGTACGCGAAACGACAGACTTACCGCCGGTGACTGGACCTTGAACGGTTTCTTTACGACCGTCACCGCGCCGCGAACCGCGGCTTCTTCGCTGCGTTTTTCGATCGACACACTCTTTTTTGGAAATGGTTTTGAGCCGTAATATTTTTCGAGCTGCTTGAGAATCTTCGCCCGCCGAGCCGGATCACCTAGCGGGCCGACCAAAATGAGCCCCATCTTTGCAGCCATGTAATTACGCTTATAAAAGGCCTCGAGGCTGCCTACGGTTGCGGCCTTGAGAGTCCTCACAAAACCGATGACGGGACGTCCGTAAGGGTGCTTTTTAAAAGTCGTGCTGAAGAGCGTCTGAAAGTGCTGACGATTGGGAGAATCTTCGTTCTTTCGAAGCTCCTCGAGAATGACCTCCCGCTCGCGAACAAAATCCGTCTTTAGAAATTTTTGAGGGCCGGCCATCGAACCAAAGCTGTCGATGATTTTTTCCCAATGCTGGGCGGCGCAGGTGACGTGATAAACCGTTTGATCAAACGAGGTATAAGCGTTGATTTCACCCCCGAGAGACTCAATGGCTCGGGCTGTTTGTCCTGTCGAAGCCGCTCCACTCTCTTTCGCAGCTGCGTCCTTGAAGAGCATATGCTCGAGAAAATGCGCGAAGCCCTCTTCGCCTTTTCTTTCGTCGGCGCTTCCCACGCTGATCCACCAGTACGTCGCCGCCACCGGGGCGTCTGAGTCGTAAAAAATCACGGGAATTCCGTTTGAAAGTTTTTCTTCGGAGGTTGGGGATGCCTGTCGCGCAGTTTGTAAAAGAGTCATAAAGCAGAGTCTCGCAAAGAACATGCGGCGGTACCAGAACATACCCGCTCGCAAGTGG
The DNA here is from genome assembly GCA_945865865.1 of Bdellovibrio sp. ZAP7. Taxonomy (GTDB): domain Bacteria; phylum Bdellovibrionota; class UBA1018; order UBA1018; family UBA1018; genus CAMBEX01. The sequence continues at coordinate 9,974 of CAMBEX010000065.1, read as the reverse complement.
CGAAGCGAGAATCTACGAGGAAAGGGCGAAATCCCACCTGAGCGTCAAAAATCTGGCCGTCTGCCGCGAGGCTTTGGGCTCCCAAACTTCAAGCGATTAAGAAATTTTGATCCTTCCGCTTTCGCCGCATTCTGTCGTGAGGCAAGCGACAGTACATTGAGAGACTGATTGGCTGACGGGCTCAGGCACGCTCCTTTCGCGCCGGATCCATCAAAATGTTTGATTGGCCGATTTTCTTGCAGTGATTCTCCGTTGAACACACGGTTGAGCCTGGGGTAAGACCCGGGCTCAACCATGAAACCTGGCCACATCCCCTCCCTTTATGCGCACTTTCCGTTTTGCGAGTCCAAGTGCCATTACTGCGACTTTTATTCGCTGGGACGCGAGAAAACCCAGGCGGGAGACCCCGCTACTTTTGAAAAGGCACTTCGCGCCGAAATCGAAAGATCCGGTCACCTGCTCGCTCCCAAACTCGATACGATTTTTCTAGGAGGCGGCACTCCCAGTATGACCCCGCCCGATCAAATGGCTCACGCACTCGAGCCCCTTTGGAAGTTCACTTCGGTTACTCCTCAGACGGAGTGGACGATGGAGGCAAACCCGTCGTCCGTTAATCTAGAGAGTCTCCGTGAATACCGAAGACAAGGCGTCAATCGAATCAGCATGGGGGTTCAGGCTCTCAGGGACGACCTTTTACTCAAACTGGGACGGGTTCATTCGCGCGATGCGGCCCTTCAATCGCTGGAGACGATTTTTGAATCGGGTTTTGACAATGTATCGGTCGATCTCCTGTGTGGGGTTCCTGGACAATCCATTGAGACATTAGAAGAAGCGCTAGCGCGATTGACCGCTTTTCCGATTACGCACTTGAGTTGTTACCTGCTCACGCTTCCAAAAACCCACCGAATGTTTCGAGATCTCCCGGATGAAGACGAGCAGCTCTCACACCTTTTACTCATTGATCGCTGGATGCGAGAGCAGGGTTTTATTCACTATGAGATCTCAAATTTTGCCAAGCCGGGACGGCAAGCCAGGCACAACCTCACTTACTGGAAGGGCGGCTCCTACTTGGGGATTGGCCCTTCGGCGCACTCGTTTGACTCTGAGTTTGAGCCGACAGTGAAATCCGAATCCGGACATGGCAAACGCTGGAAGAATTTTTCACCGCTTCATAAATATGCCTCTGAGCTCGCAGCAGGACGAGAGGCGATTGAATGGACCGAGGTGTTGACCTCCGCGCAAACGGATCTTGAAAGGTGGATGCTGGCCCTGCGGCTCGACGAGGGCTTTCCAGAAGAATGGCTCAAGAGCTCAGGGCAAAAGAGCCGTGCAGCAGCCCTCGAAAAAGAGGGTCTTTTGGAAGCCCATCCCGAACGCATGGCTTATAAGCGCCTCACTGCGCGCGGCTTTGCACTTTCTGACCAAATGATAGCAAGTCTGTCCGGGTGAACGCACGGCCATCGTTCGCGTCATTGACTTCACCCTAGGTGTCCCCATATTACAGGCAGCTCACAAAGTTTGAGCTCACCGAGGAGTGGATGAAAATGGATTCAACCGAGCAAACGACCCCACAAAATGGCGACACGGCCGGTGTCTCTCCGCAAGCCCAGGAGACTCCGCCTCAAGCAGCTGAAGCCAAGAGCGAGACTGAAATTTTGAGTGCACGAGTGACGGAGCTAGAAGCGCAGCTCAAAGATAAAGACCAAAAGCACCTGTACGCGGTGGCGGAGTTTGAAAACATCAAGCGCAGGCTCCATAAAGAGCGCGAAGATTTGCTTAAATTTGGCTGGGAACCTGTCGCGCGCGACCTGCTCCAAGTAGTCGATAACCTGGAGCGCGCAGTCGAGCACATGCCCCCAACGACCGACAAAAACCTCAAGGCCGGCATCGAGATGGTCCTGCAGCTCTTCACCAGCACTCTGCAAAAACGCGGACTGCTTAAGATTGAATCCCTCGAAAAACCATTTGATCCCTCTTTTCATGAAGCCATCTCCCAAGAAGGCTCGGACCGCCCTGAGGGAACTGTTATTCGAGAACATATGCGGGGGTACACCCTCCATGGACGCCTGATCCGGCCAGCTCAGGTCGTGGTCAGCAAGGGAGCAGGCGGGGTCACCGAAGAAAAAACGGGCCCGAGTTGACACATCGAATTTCGGACACAGATTAAGAGCGCTGGGATGCGCAGCAAGAACAGTTAAGCATACGACTTTATAAAGGAATTTTTATGGGAAAAATCATCGGGATCGACCTTGGAACCACAAACTCATGCGTCGCTGTACTTGAAGGCGGAGAGCCAAAAGTAATTGCTAACGCAGAGGGCACCAACACGACCCCTTCCGTCGTGGCTTTCTCTCAGAACGGCGAAAAGCTCGTCGGCCAGACCGCCAAGCGCCAGGCTGTTACCAATCCCGAAAAGACTATTTTTGAAACCAAGCGACTCATCGGTCGCAAATTTACCTCCAAGGAGTCGGCTGAGTTTGCGAAGGTCGCTCCGTTCCAGGTGGTGGAGGCCAAAAACGGCGACGCTTGGATCAAAGCAGGTGACAAGGAGCTTTCTCCGCAGGAAATTTCGGCCAGCATCCTTCAGAAAATGAAAAAGACCGCGGAAGATTATCTCGGTGAAGAAGTCACTGAGGCCGTGGTCACGGTTCCGGCTTACTTCAACGATGCCCAGCGCCAGGCTACTAAAGACGCGGGCCGCATCGCAGGCCTCGACGTCAAGCGCATCATCAATGAGCCCACTGCCGCAGCCCTTGCGTATGGCCTCGACAAAAAGGGCCATAACGGAACGGTTGCCGTGTTTGACTTGGGCGGCGGTACCTTTGACGTTTCGATTCTTGAAATGGGCGATGGCGTTTTTGAAGTCAAAGCCACGAACGGTGACACGTTCTTGGGAGGCGCCAACTTCGACCAACGAATCATCGACTGGATGGCCGACGAGTTTAAAAAAGAAACCGGAATCGACCTTCGCAAAGACAAGATGGCGTTGCAGCGCCTAAAAGAGGCTTCTGAAAAAGCCAAACACGAGCTTTCCAGCACGACACAAACGGACATCAACCTTCCGTTCATCACTGCCGACGCATCGGGCCCAAAACACATGAACATGCAGCTCTCGCGCGCCAAGCTCGAAGCTTTGGTCGCCGATCTGATCGACAAACTCGTGCACCCTTGCGAAATCGCAATCAAGGATTCTGGAATCGAGAAATCCAAGATCGACGAAGTCATCCTGGTAGGCGGCATGACCCGCATGCCTAAGGTCCAGCAGAAGGTCAAAGAAATCTTCGGCAAAGAACCTCACAAGGGTGTGAACCCTGACGAAGTCGTGGCCGTGGGCGCTGCAATTCAAGGCGGCGTGCTCAAAGGCGAAGTCAAAGACGTGCTCCTCTTGGACGTCACGCCTCTTTCGCTCGGAATCGAAACCTTGGGCGGCGTCTTTACCAAGCTCATCGAAAAGAACACGACCATTCCTTCGAAAAAATCGCAGGTCTTTTCGACCGCAGCCGACAGCCAATCAGCGGTGACGATTCACGTTCTGCAAGGTGAGCGCGAGTTTGCCGAGCACAACAAATCACTCGGACGCTTTGACCTTGTTGGAATTCCACCCGCACCTCGCGGAGTTCCTCAGGTTGAAGTGACTTTTGATATCGACGCCAACGGGCTTGCCCACGTCAACGCCAAGGATCTCGGAACCGGAAAAGAGCAATCGATCCGGATCACTCCATCGGGCGGTCTGTCTGAAGAAGACATCAAACGCATGCAGCGTGAAGCCGACGAGCATCGCGTCGAGGACGAAAAACGCAAAGAACTCGTCAACGCTCGCAACACCTTGGACAGCCTGATCTACACGATCGAAAAGACCGTGAAAGAGCATGGCGACAAAGTAAGCGTTGAAGACAAAAAGCAGGTCGAAGACGCACTCGTCGAAGCCCGCAAGCACCTCGACAGCAAGGATTCGGCCGAACTTCAAAAGGCCACCGAGCAACTCACCGCTGCGTCCAACAAAATGGCTGAGCATATGTATGCGTCGGCAGGAGCGACCGGAGCTGCGCCAGGCGGAGCCGGTGCTCAAGAAGGCCCCGCTGAGTCCCAAGAGTCCAAAGACAAAAAGAACGACGACGTCATCGACGCGGACTTTAAAGAAGTCTAAAAAGAAGCATAAGACCGATGTCATCCAAGCGTGATTATTACGAGATCCTCGGTGTTTCGCGAAATGCGAGCGCCGAGGATCTTAAAAAAAACTACCGAAAGCTCGCGATTCAGTTTCATCCGGACAAAAACCCCGGCGACAAAGCCTCCGAGGAAAAGTTCAAGGAACTCTCCGAGGCTTACGACGTGTTGTCTACTCCGCAAAAACGCCAGATGTACGACCAGTTCGGCCATGCCGCCAATGCGGGAGCCGCTGGCGGTGGCGCGGGTGGCTTTGGCGGGGCCGGCGCAGGACCCGGCGCTTTCAACGACATTTTTAGTGATATTTTCGGAGATATCTTCGGTCAAATGGGCGGACAGCGCGGTGGCCGCGGCAGGCGCCACGGCGGACGCGCCGGTGCCGACATTCGCACAACCATCGATCTCACGTTTGAAGATGCTGCGTTTGGCGCTGAAAAAATCATCACGGTTCCAAAGTCGGTTCGCTGTGAAGGTTGCGATGGATCAGGCGCCAAAGCCGGCACCAGTCCGGTCGATTGCCAACAATGCGGCGGTCGCGGTGAAATCAGTTTTCAGCAGGGGTTTTTTGCGATCCAACAGCCCTGTCCAAGATGCCGTGGGGCTGGACAAACGATTCCGCATCCCTGTGGAAGTTGCAGCGGAACCGGACAAACCAAGAAGCGCTCTCAGATCTCCATAAAAATTCCTGCAGGTATTGATACAGGACAACGACTCAAACTCTCGGGCGAAGGCGAAGCCGGTGAGCGCGGCGGCCCTCCAGGCGATCTCTATGTGGTCGTCAATATTTTGCCACACGACTTTTTATCGCGCGACGAAGCTGACGTGATCTGTGAAGTCCCGATCACCTTTGTTCAAGCCGCTCTCGGCGCGGAGCTCGAAGTACCGACCCTCGAGGGCAAGGTCAAAATGAAGATTCCGGCCTCCACTCAATCGCATAAAACCTTTCGTCTCAAAGGGAAAGGCATGCCGCGGCTGGGCTCCTATGGCAGGGGCGACCAACTTGTGAGGGTTCTAGTCGAGACTCCCAGCAAGCTGACGGCCGAACAAAGGGATCTCCTCCGCCGATTTGATGAAGCCGCTGCAGAGACCACCCATCCGATGCACCACAACTTCTTTGAAAAAGTGAAAAACTTTTTTGGCTAAAGCTGGGCGCGCAGGGCTATTCTAGATCGGCATGTTGAGACCGACTGGTTTGGTGCCTAGTTTGCTGCCTGGTTTACTGCAAAGATCCGCTCTTTTGAGCGTCATCACCCTCGCTTCACTTTCTTGCGCAACTCCCCCGGAGTTCGCCGAGCGCTCAGAGCGTCGTGGAGAACCGAAAGCCACTACTCCCAGCCACCTTGAAATGACCACCGCCGGGCTCCAGAAACAAGAGGCCCAAGACCTCCAAGACCTTCAGACTCTTTATTCAAAAAACGCCTTTGAGGCCGCCCTCATCAAAATGGGCCAGTTTGAGTCGCGCTACCCCAGAAGCACGCAAGTTCAAAACGTCATGAACTTGCACGGACTGACACTGCTTCTCTTGAAGCGTCCTCGCGAGGCCACACAACATTTCAAGCGCGCACTCGATGTCGCACCCTCCAAGAACAACGCGGACAATCACTGGAAACAATACGTTCGCTACAATCTTGCTGCCGCACAGTTTGATGCCGAACAACTGACCGAGGCGCAGGAGACACTGCAAACGATCAGTCCGGAGCTGCTGGATTCGGAGAACCGCGCGAAACTCTACCTTCTGCGCGCAAGGATTCAGGAGCGGCAAGGACAGCCCGTCGAGTCGGTGCGTGAAATTCTGTTAGCAAGTCGCGATTTCGAAAAATCAGGGCGCAGTGACGTGCTCGAAAGACAGGTCGAGTCCTCGCTCGGCGCGATTGAAGATTCCTCTGAGCTTCGCCGCCTTTATCAAGGGCATGAAGAATCTCCCCTAGCCGAGATTCTGCTTTTCAGATTGCTTGAAAAAGAACTCGAAAAAGGCTCCGTTCTGGAGGCGGAAGAATCCTTCAAACTACTCAAAGAAAAATTTCCAGACAGCCCCCGCGTAGCTCTGGCACGCGACCGCATGGATGCGTTGAGGCGTGAAAAATCTCAAACCAAACCGCAGACTGTAGGAGTCCTGCTCCCGCTCACCGGAAAATTTGCCCGCTTTGGACAACGCAGCCTGCAGGGAATCCAACTCGCATTCAGAATTTTCAACTCCACCGAGCCCGATAGCAAGGTCACCCTCGTCCTCGAAGACACCGGCGACGAGCCCGAGCAGGCGCTTCAGGCGCTCAACCGCCTGTTTTATAAACACGGCGTAGTGGCCGTGATCGGACCGCTACTGAGTAAGGGTGCCGAGCAAATCAGCGCTCGTGCGGGAGAGCTTGGACTTCCATTGATTTCGCTCTCCCAGCAGCCTGGGCCCCCGTCGAGCTTCGTGTTTCAGGCCGGGATGACTCCTAAACTGCAAGCCAGGGAAATCGCACGGCACGCCATCGAAGACCTCAAACTCAAGCGCTTCGCGATTCTTTATCCAAATGATCGCTTCGGCAAAGAGTACGGCGAGGAGTTTTGGAACGCGGTCGAATCCATGGGCGGCAGGATCACAGCACTTGAGTCTTACCCCCAGGGCGAGACGGATTTTCGACAGCAAATCGACAGACTCTCCGGCCTCTACTACACGGAGGCGCGTTTTCGTGAATTGGATGCGCTCGCCAAGGAGCGAGAGGCCAACAACATCAAAAAGAAAACCCGCAAAACCGAGCAGTTTTTCAATCTGCCTCCGGTGGTGGATTACGATGCTGTGTTTATTCCGGATGAGCCGAAGGTAGCTGGCCTGATTCTCCCGACCTTTGCTTATCGCGATGTAGATCGCATGCGCTTTTTGGGAATTTCAGCATGGAACTCTCCCGAACTTTCGTTGCGCGCTCAAAAATCAGCCGAAAGCGCTTACTTTGTAGACGCATTTTCGGCACAGAGCACCCAGCCAGCCGTCAAAAAATTTGTGGATAAATTTCGCGCCACATTTGGTCAGGAACCCGGGGCGATGGAAGCGTTTGCATACGATGCTGCGTCGATCGTCGAAAAGTCTCTGGCACCCACTCGCTCGGAGTTAGCCGAACGCCTCAGACATGTCGGAGAGTTCCCCGGCACTACGGGACGGATTACTTACGACCAGGGGGTTTTTACCAGAAACCTCAAAATTTTGACGGTCCGAGACGGTCAAATCACAGAAGTCCGTTAGCTCTCACCGGCTCGGCAAATCCTGCCGCTTGTCCTCAGTCAGTTTGCTCCGCATAATTGAAATCGGCTCACTCCTTGGGCGACAAGATGTCGCTCACTATGGAGACCAGGAGGGTATGTGGGTCTTCGTTTCGACCCCGCAGGCGGCGGTCAGTTCAAACAAGCTGTTCAACAGCTAATGGATATTGAACGTCAACCCGTCAAGGCACTCGAGGCCCGCAAGGGCCGTGAAGAGGCACGCCTAAAACTCTTTCAAGAATTTAAATCGCGTTTCGGTGGCGTCTCCAAAGCCCTGGCGGATTTCACCGACTTCAGAAAATTCCGGGAACTCAAAGTTGACCTCGGCGACGGCTCCGAACTCATGAGCGTCTCCATGGACAAGACCAAGGCAGAGCCGGGTGTTTACGAAATCGAGGTCGACGAACTCGCGCAGCGAAGTTCAATCATTTCGAATCCATTTGAGAGCGCTGAAGAAAAAATTTTAGGTGTCGGCTACGTAGTCATGGGACTCACGAATGGGGAGACAGCCGAAATTTTTGTCGACGAAAACGCCTCAAGCCTAAGCGGTGTCGCCAATCTCATCAACCGTCAAACTGACGCTCCGGTGCGCGCTTCCATCATTAAAGACGCTACTGAGCCGAACGCCCCCTTCCGCCTTTTAGTCACCGCTAAAAAAGACGGTTTGGACGACGCACTCGATTTTCCAGAATTCTATTTTCTCGACGGCACAGCGGATTTTTACGCCTCCGAGCAGAACGACGCGCGCAACGCTTCGATTCTCATCGATGGTTTTGAGATTGAGACCGAAGGAAATCAGGTGCCCGACTTTCTTACTGGCCTAAGCATTCACCTCAAAGGCGCGCGACCCGAGAAGCCCTTCACCATGACGATCTCCGAGGATTACATCAAAGTGTCCGGAAAGGTGAAGTCGCTGGTCGATGAGATCAATAAAGTCCTCGAGTTCGTGAACAAGCAAAATCAGATCGACGACTCCTCCGACACCCGCACCACCTTCGCCGGAGATACCGGACTTCAAAACATCGAATACAGAATCAGAAACATCCTGCATCAAGGCTTTCCAGTGGGAGACCCCGAGTCGGAAAACGTAAAACTCATGCATCTCAATGAGATTGGCGTCGAATTTGAGAAAAGCGGGATGCTCAGCTTCAAAGAAGAAAAATTCACAAAAGCGATGGAGCGGGACTTTGAAGCCGTCAGCCAGGCCATCACCGGACCGGATGGAATCGCTGCGCGTCTACGTGAAACCTTCGATGGCTACACTCGCACCAATAACGGTACCTTGTCGATGCGTGAGCAGGGCCTTCGCAGTCGGATCAAGGATGTCGACACTCAAATTGAGAACAAAAATCGAATGCTCGAGCGCAAGCAACAGGCACTCACAGACCAGTTTTCAAAGCTGCAAGGCACAATGGCCAACCTACAAAGACAACAACAATACGTCTCGGCGACTTTAGGTTCCGGAGGCGGAGGAATGGTCGGTCAACTACTTGGCGGTTAACGGAGGATAAAACAAAATGGCAGGAAACTACGGAGCTAATCAGTACAGGCAAACACAGGTGAAAACGGCTAATCGTGGGCAGCTTTTGATTTTGCTCTACGAAGCCGCCATCAAAAACGTCAAAAAAGCATCAGATTGCCTCGACAAAAAAGACCTCAACGGCAAAGGCGCTGCAATCATCAAGACTCACGACATCATCAATGAGCTGGTGAACACTCTCGACTTCAATGTCGGAGGAAACATTGCCCGCGACCTCGAACGTCTTTATAATTTCATGATCGAGCAGTTGGTGAAAGCCAACGCTGAGAACAACAAGCAGCCACTGGTCGGAGTGATCAAGCTGCTTGAAAATCTCCTCGATGGTTGGAGAGGTGCCATCGCCCAGGTGAACAAAGCCCAGGCTGGCGGCACGGGAACTCCAACGGGTACGATAAAATAGATCACTGGCAGCAGCTCGCTGCCGGGGATCAAAAACAGAAAGTGTTTAGCAAATGGAAGTGCTAGCGCTGCTCAGAAGTAAGAACAAGTGCCTGACTCGCTTTTTAGAAGCGTCTCAGGATTTTTGGATTCACGCGCAAAAGGGCGACCTGAGCGGCCTGGACGCTTTTTATCTGAAGCGTGAGTCCATTCTCAAAGGCATTGACCTTTACGAGCGCAAGATCAACGAAACCCTCGCAAAAATGTCTGCCTCGCAAAACACGGCCCAGTTACGCGACGAGGTCCGCAAGCTTCTCGATCACTGGAAATTTCTAGTTCACTCCGTCGCCAACATCGACGCGAAGATCATCGAAAAGGTCGCCGAAGCCAAAGACCGCGCATTCAAACATCTTCACGAAAACAAAAAATCGCAGGAGACGCTCAATCGCTTCAAAAGCGCCTGGGTGCCGTCCTCCGGCGAGAGTCTGGATGAAAAACTATGATTGATCTCAGCAATGCCATTCACGATGCTCTTGAAAAACGCCTCAACCTCGAAGGATATGACCTTCTCGAACTGGTTCCGATTCCGGCACGCGGCGATAAAATGGTCCGAATCCAAACGCTCGAGCAGATTCTCGAAGACTTTGAT
>CAMBEX010000064.1 GCA_945865865.1 Bdellovibrio sp. ZAP7 | reverse complement strand
GCACGCACCGTATTCAATCGCGTTCAGCGGAGCGGTCATGCGGCCGCCCGTTCCGGCAATCCAGGTGATCGACTGTCCACTCAGAGAAAGTCCCGCAACTGAGTTCAGGGCGGCCCAACCGTCTCCGATCACCACACAATCAGAAGCACCGGCTCGCGCTTCATTTAAAATATTTGGCAAACTGTTTGGTTCAGAAACCCATTTGGATTTTTTTGAATTTTTCTTCTGATTCATCGAGGTTCCCCCAAGTACTTGGCGTGCAGTGCCTGCACAGCCTCTGAAGCCCGATCCGCGCGAACCGCCACTGTTACGGCTAAAGCGGAAGCTGCCCCGATAGTAACCAAGATCCCCTTTTCGGCAAGCACTTCGATCACGTCCCGAAGGGCCGCCCCATCCTGCGAAAATCGGTCTCCCACGACCGAGACCGGCACTTGCTGCGTATCCAGCCAGTAACGTTTGATAAATCCGCCCGTTTGCAGCTCGCCCAAACACTTTTGCCACTCACCCTGAGCGTCCTGATCGACAAAACACTGAACTTTTCCGTCCAAAAACTGCGGCGCCACGATCGACAAATGGGCTTTGGCGGCGGCATCCCAGAGAGCTCCTAAGACCGTGGAGCGAGAAAGCTCGACCGTCAACAGGGACTTTCCACTATCCGAGGTCACACCGACCACTTGGTACTCTTCCATTCCTTGTGTCGTCACTTCAGTGCCCTCTTTTGAATTCAAACTATTGCGCACACAGAGCGAAACCCCGTATTGCTTGGCAAGCTCAACACTTCTCGGGTGCAGCACTCCCGCCCCCCGGGTGGCCAGCTCCACCATCAAATCGTGCGAAATTTTAGGTAAAAACCGCGCATTCGGGACGATTCTGGGATCTGCCGAATAAACCCCGTCCACATCGGTGTAGATCTCGCAGCGTGAAGCACCCAGTGCTGCGGCCAGCGCGACAGCGGTCGTATCCGAGCCCCCCCGCCCCAGGGTCGTAATCTCCTTGGTCTCGCTCACGCCCTGAAATCCGGCCACAATCGTGACTTTTCCTTCGGTAAGAGATGCACGGACACGGTCTCCCAAGATGCGCTTGATTCGAGCACGGCGATGCGCCCCGTGAGTGATGATTCCGCTTTGAGAGCCCGTAAGCGATACTGCCGCGACCTTGCGGTCCCAGAGGGCCATACTCAAGAGCGCCATCGAAATGCGCTCTCCGGTGGTGAGAAGCATATCCATTTCGCGTGCAGGAGGTTGCTTGGAAACTTGATGAGCCAGATCAATCAACTCATCGGTCGATTGGCCCATCGCAGACACCACGACGATAAGATCATCACCTTGGCGCTTAGCCTGTGCGATCCGGTCCGCCACCGCGCAAATTCGCTCAGGCGTACCGACTGAAGTTCCACCGTATTTTTGAACAATGAGAGCCATAACAGAGCAGTCTCTCCGTTATAGAAACGCCCCGCTCAGGAAACAATCGAAAAAATTACTCGATGAAAGTAGCCGCGCTTGCCCGAGCCGCCTGTCGGCGCTTAAAGCTCACTTTGGGCGAGCGGTGATGCCGACGTACCCGTCGCGCCTTTTTGCGTTCCGGGGGATCCTTGACCTCCAGCGAAGCAAGACTGCGGGAGCGGTCATCCGGAATCGGCAGCAAGATCCGGGAGCCTTTTCGAAGTGGCATCTTAGACGAAAGCCCGTTGAGATCAGCAATAGGATCCACGCGGATCCCAAATCGCCTCGCCACGACCCCGAGGGTTTCGCCTTTGCGCGCGCTGTACCCGAGAAAACGAACCTGACGCTGAAACGAGGGGTGATTGTACTCAGTTAAAAACTGATCCTTGACCGAGTCCGGGAGCTTGATTCGGTAGGTACTCACGCTCGGAGGCGTACACCAACGCAAGAGCTCGGGATTCAGACTTTTGACCGTATGGTAAGAAAGGCCAGCCGCCCGCGCGACTTTCAATAGATCAGCGGGGCTTTGAACTTCAAATTCAGCTAGAGCCTCCCCCTTCACCTCACCGGACTTACTCACATGAGGAGTTGGAATGGGTCTGGCTAGCGGTGCTGATTCAGTCGAGTCATTCATCGAAGTATTCTGGGGAATCGTCAGGGCAGCCGAGGTCACCAAAGGCGACTCGTCTTCAGAATCGGTCCCTTCCGCATCCTCGTCATCGGCATTCAGGTCGGCTTCACCCTTAAGAATTTTTGCGATCGAACCCTGGGTCGAGATCGGGCTTCCGGCCGGATCTTCCAGCTCTCGTGAAAGCTCCTGCGAAAGCTCTTCGGCATCCGACTGAGCGGTCCCGTGCTCCAATTTGACGACCTCACCATCGCCCGCGACGGCGACTCCTGTTTCGGGCGAAATTCGCGAAGCCACAAAACCAAACTGCGTACGGTTCTTGGCTACGATGGCTGCTGCAATGATTTTAGGAACATAGTCGCGCGTCTCGGGCCTGAAAAAACGATTGCGAGTGAGCGCCCAAAAATCCTTGGTGCCAAACCGGCGAATCGCACGCGCCACCTTGGATTCGCCTGCATTATAGGCGGCAGCTGCAAGTTCCCAACTCTGAAACATTCGGTTGAGCTCTTTGAGGTATTCGATGGCGGCCAAAGTGGATTTGCGAGTGTCACGGCGTTCATCCACCCACCAGTTGATCATCAATCCGTAACGCTTGCCGGTTGCGGAAATAAACTGCCAGGGGCCAACGGCCTTTGCATGAGAGCGCGCGTGATTGTTGAATCCGCTTTCGATCATTGCAAGATAGACTAGGTCTTCTGGCATTCCGTTTTGCTTCAGTAGGGGGCGAATAAAGGGAATAAAAAGCTCAGAGCGTTCGAGGTAGCGCTCAAAGTGCTTACGTCCCCGTCCCGTGAAGTAATCAACCCACTGTTCGACCTTCGTGTTGATCGTGATGGGGTAGTCAAACTGGGTGTTTTCGAGCCGAATCCCGCGGACCACGATCTCAGAGTCGTTTTGATAACTCGGACCCGAATCGGTAGAGCTCTTGCTGCTCATTTCAATATTAGCAGCGGATCCCTGTGTCGTGCTCCGGGAAGCGGTTCCTGTATGAGCACACGCGCTCAGCGAGAGTGCGACTCCGACTACGGCCAAACCTCTCGAGATTATTGGCAAAGTAAGTAATTGATTGAAAGTCTTGTAAATACCCGACTGAATCTCGATGGCCACGCAGTCCCCTCCTGGTCCAGTGATCTCGAGATTCTATCCGTGAGGTGATTTTCTTGTCAATTAGCGGCTTGAGATTTGGCTTCTGATTGAGACGGAGCCTTGGCCTGGGCAGGCTTACGAACCTGCTCACGCATTCTCAAAGCCGGGAGTTCAGAGTCGGCGTCGGGCGATGCGATAGCCTCGATTTCGAGAGCAGCACCCTCATAGACTGGCGCCGCAGACTCTGCCGCCAAAACTCTGCCAGAATGCTGGATCCGTTTTCCGAGCTGCATAGACAAACGTCCAAGCTCCGAAGCACTCACTTGAGCGCGTGAGCCTGACTGACGTGCCGAATGCCCGCCCCATGCTAAAAGCAGGACAGAGACCAGGAAGGTAAGAAGTGTTGTTAAGCCTCGCACCATATTCGAAAGGGTAATGGTGCAAAGCAAACGCCGGATCAGTTAAGCAATCTAAACAATTATCAACTTTAAGATCAGATACTTCCGCGAGTGTTTAATTCTTTTTCACTGAAAATCTGTTGAAGCGCTAGACACTGATCAATACTTCTTCAGTCTGAAATTTTTCCATTCCTCCCCTTTACGTTTGAATATTTTTCAGACTGACCTCGCACGTAAATGAGTAAAAATTACCAACACCCCCATCACTTGAAGTAACCCTATTGAAATATAAAGACTTTTTTATTTGGCGCGGCCTTTGCTTTACGTCGCACCGGGACATGAAAGCTGGACGCCTGAATCGAAATCAGGATCCAGCCACTCAGTCCCAGGGGGAACTGAAAATGCGGCCAATCAGGAAAGATCAACGATCGAACATCTTATCTCTCATAGCCGGAGCAGCCCTCTTGTTTGCTCCTGACACCCATGCAGATGCCCTGTTTCTAAAACTCCCCAAGATCGACCTTTCGGGAAACACCTTCCAACTTCCAAGCGCGCTCTCAAAGATTCAAAGCGATCCTGCGATCGCCTCAATCCTCAGGGGCCCTGACAACAAGCTCCAGGCCATTCAGGCCCTCGAACACCACGGAGTCCGAACCACCAAATTTCAGAACTTCTACCGCGGACTAGAGGTCGTGGGTTCACTCAGCCTCCTCCACGAAGGCCCAGCCGGAAGCGACATCTCCAACCTATTGTCTCGCTTTGACTTAAGCCTCCGCCCGTCCATCTCAGCTGAGGACGCTGCGGGTATTGCGCGCGCCCAGACCGGCGATCGCCTCTTGATGCAGGCGCCAACTCTCAAGATTTTGCCCATTGCTGACTCCGACAGCGCACACCTGGTTTTCTGGATTCAAGTGAAAGAATACGGCCAGAACGCAGGCCGCGACCTGATCATTAACGCGCATTCAGGCGTCCTCATCGCTGACATCTCTCACGAGATCGAAATCGCGCCGATCGATGTGTTTTCGGCCAGTGACAAATGTCAGAAGGTTAATGAAGGCGCCAGCATTCCCGAAGATCTGCAGCACACTCAATGTGACCAGCCCGTAGTCAAAAGCAAAATCGTCGACAAGAGCGACTCCAGCGTTTTACGCGCATGGGTGAATTCCAGAAAAGTCCTCAATTACTACAAGAACACGCAAGGCCGGGACAGCTTTGATGATCGGGGCTCCGAACTCGTGAGCGTGGTTCATGTCGGCAAACAAATGCCTAACGCCTTTTGGAATTCCGAACTCGATTACATGGCCTACGGCGATGGTGACGGAACTCGAATGACCGATCTCACGCAGTCTCTGGACGTCGCCGGCCATGAAATGACTCACGGAGTGACCTCTAAAACCGCCCAGCTCATTTACATGAGCGAGTCCGGGGCGCTCAACGAAGCCTTTTCGGATTTCTTTGGGGTCATGATCGCTAATCCCGTGCCCGAGAAAACCGAATGGGCAATCGGCAAAAAGATCTTTTTGAATGAACGAAAACTCCTGGGACTTCGTAACCTGAAAGACCCTGGCTCGATTCAAGCAAAAATTCTGGATGATCTCGGAAACAAGGTCGAAAAACCTTATCCTGCGCACGTAAAAGACAAGTTTGTCTCACTGAACCCTTGCAGCTCAGACAACGACCGTTGTTTCGTCCATTACAACTCGATGATTCCGGGACATGCCGCGTACTTGGTTCACGAAGCCATCGGACGAGAAAAAAGCGAAAAACTTTTTTACCTGGTTTTGACCCAGTACCTCAACAAGACCGCCTCATTTAAGGTTTTCAAAGGCGCGACCCTAAAAGCATGTCGTCAACTCTACGACCGGCAGACGTGCTCAAATGTCACTGCATCTTTCAAAGCTGTGGGACTTTAGTGAACCGCTGACAAGTCGAAGTGCTTGATCACGTCGACAACCTGTTTTTCGAGGTCGTCGTCGGTCTCATAAACATCGTCGATATGGGATGAGCGCATCAGGTATTCAGCGACAGCCTGGCCCAAGGCCTTTACGGAACGCTGAAAGTAGAACCCGTTCAGCTCGTCGTCGCCAAAAGAAGTGCGAACGATTGCTCTTGCGGCTTTGAATTGCTCACTGTCAGTAAACTGAGTGTCATTGAGCTGTTCAGCTTTGGCTCCGACCTTTGCTAGGGCGCGCTCGCGGAGATCCTGATCCGTCAGAATCGAAGGACCGACCAGATGAAAGAGTTCGTCTTGAACGATCTGACGAAGCCTGGGGGGAAATGAAATGGCCTTTCCGTTTTCCAGGCGATTGATAATGCTTTTGCAAAGCAATCGAACTGACTCTCTGTTGGTGACCATTGATTGACCCCGTTTCTTTATTCCAATGTAGTCCAGCTTGGCGGCTAACTCATCTGATTTTTTGAGTTTTTTTCAGAAAAAATCGCCCTGCAAGCTTTTTCCAGAAATACCCCACGACCTCGCTGGTTTCTCGGATTTTAAAAACTTGCGCGAAAACCCCTACAAAAAGGCCTCCTACCAGCATCAATACGGCGACGCGCAGGAGTCTGATCCCAACCACCCCAAAAACAGTTTCAGGCTCAGGTAACGCCATTTTGAGCCAAGACGACAAAGTAAAGCACACGCCCCCCATTAAAAGGGCCACACCCAAATGGACGGCAAAACTCCGGGCAATCGGAGCCACCGGAAAGTCCCCGCCACCCTTTCGAAGAAGTCCCCGAATCGCCCCCAGCAAGAAAGCAAAGTTAAAGATGGCGGCTATTGAAGTCCCGAGTGCCAGCCCCCAGTAGCCCAGCTTTTGGACCATGAAAACGTTGAGTGCGATGGTCAGTGCCACTGAAAGAATGCTCGAAACCACCGGAATCCGGGTATTTCCCATCGCATAAAATGCAGGAACCAGGACCTTGACCCCGGAGTACGCCGCGAGCCCCACCGAATACGCCATCAGAGCCTGAGCCGTTGCCTGGGTGTCCGAGGCGCTAAATCGTCCGTATTGAAAAATCAGTTCCAAAATTGGAACGGCCAAGAAGGCAAGTCCTGCTGATGCCGGAAGATTGATCGCAAAAACCTGACCCAGACTCGCTCTCAGATTGTCTCGCACCCCCGCTAGATCGCCCATGACCCAAAGCTTGGAGACTCTCGGGAGGGTCGCCGCCGCAAGCGAAACTCCAAAAACACCGATCGGAAACTGCATCAGTCGAAACGCGTAATTGAGCCAGGAGACCGCTCCGGGCCCCTGCGAAGTGGCCAAAACGCTGTTGACCAAAATATTGACCTGGGTGGCAGCCAAACCGATCGTGCCCGGAAGGATCATCCAGAGCATGGTTTTGAGCGCGGGGTCACGTGACCAAGTGGCTTGATTGGGCGTATTTTCCTTCACCCACTTGTAGCCCGCCCTATAAAGCGCCGGGAGCTGGCAACCCGCCTGAACGATACCACCGGCGACCACTCCCACGGCCATGGCGATGATCGGTTCGACAGAGGTCCTGACGCAGACAAAATACAAGGCAACTCCGGTGACCACCGAAACGATATTGAAAAGAGCCGATGCAAACGCTGGTAAAAAGAAAACTCCACACGCGTTGAGAATTCCCATGAAGGCTGCGGCCAAAGCGACGAGAGGAAAAAATGGAAAAATAATCCGCGTCAGCGTGACAGTGAGCTCAAACTTGCCAGGCACTTCGCGATAAGCCGATGCGTAAAGCTCGACCAATTGAGGGGCAAAAATAAATCCGATGATCGCGAGAACGGAAACCACCACCCCAAGCACTCTGAACACGAGCCCGGCCACTCGCCACGCGCGGCGATCGCCTTCTTCAATCCGGACACGCGTAAAGGTCGGAACGAGTGCGGCGCTCATAGCGCCTTCGGCAAAAAGATCGCGTAAAAGATTTGGAATTCGAAAGGCAATATTGAATGCGTCGGTCGCGTTGCCGGCCCCGAACAAAAACGCGAATACCTGTTCGCGAACGAGTCCCATGATTCGGCTGATAAAAGTAGCCGCGCCCATGAGGGCTGCGGACTTAAAGACGCTTCCCGAACTCACGCCGGAAAACTCTTGGCCACCCATTTTTCGACATGCTCATCGATCCTGGAGCGAAATGGCAATGCCAGGAGACTGAGCTGCGCATCCAAGGTCAACGTTCCATCCGTGCAACTCAGCGTTGCACTGAACATCGAGGCTTTGACTTGAACCTGCTTTTTCGCCGGATCGCGATCGAGCTTGATACTGCCGACTTTCATCCCATTCATCAGGCCCTCGATGTCATGGGAGATCTTGTCAAAAAGTTCCTGCGCGGATTTACCTGGGATGCGAACCTGTTTTGAATATGCGGGCATGAGTCAAAGTCTCCAGCGGTTAGAGTAAACGTACTGGCCTGGCACTTCAAGCTTGGCTCTTCGAACTCACCACTTCCAGTTCGGCCACCACTTGTCCCGCGACCACCCGATCTCCTGAGTCGACTTTCCACTCTCGGACTTTTACAGGCACTCCGACCGAATGCGGAACCAGCGTGCCCAATGATCTCAGTGTGAGTAGATTTTCATGCGGCGCAATCACGGAATTTGGCAAAAAATATCGCGCATCCACTTGGCCACTGACCAGCGCGGTGAGAACCCGTGTCGACGTCGATCGAAGTTCTCGAACCCGCACACTCCAGATTCCGACCCTGACCTCAAAAATCCCTTCACCCACTTCGACGCACGCGCAGCGCAAAATGGACTGATCAGTGAGCCGCACCTTCGCAAAGAGGGCCTTTTGAGAAAGCTCCAGGCGGAGGGGTTCAGCCCACTTCAGTTCTAAATTTTTTTCAGGCAAGGGTTCGTCACACGTAATCTTGAAGCCTGCCACTGAGTAATGGTTAACGAGACCCGCCGTTGTAACCGCCAAAGCCCGTGAAAGTGTTTCGCACAGTTTTGCCGCCGTCCTCGCAACTTCCATGGGAGGGCGCACCTCCGGCACAAACTCTTCCTCCGTAAAACCGGTATGAAAGTGTCCACGCTTGACCCAAGGGTGTCCCAGAAGGTCTCGGAGATACTTTTGATTGGTCTGAAGGGTTCCGCTGATCCAGATTTCGTCGAGCACACCCCGAGAAAGCGAAGTCGCCAGATCGCGGTCCTTGCCTTCGACATCCAAAAATCCGATCAGGCCATCCCCCGCGCACTGATCCATCTCTTGGGCTGGCAACTCTTTCTGTGCTTCAACTACGGGTAAAAAGCGCGCCTCGGCTCCGGGAAACTTCCATTCACGCTGTTCTGAAAGTTCGAGCACGAGGCCCGGCTGCGGAAGCTGCAGGAGCGGATTTTCGGCGTAGATCCTCATGCGCATCGCTTCACATTGGGGCGCCTTGACCGAGACGCTCTCACGAGAAATCAGTCCATGCGCGGCCAGTTGCCAAGCCACCGCCGAAGTCCCTGCCGCTTTTTCCCAAAGCTTGTAGCCTGTATTGAGGCGAGCCAGGCCTTCGAGCAAAAATACACGCCGATCATCGACAAAAAATTCAAGCGCACCGACTCCGACAAACTGGCTGCTCTCGGCTAGGCGCCGAGTCCACTCCTCGATTGTTCGCACCGCCTCAGAATCCAGGTATTGCCCAGAAAGCCCATCCGCCGGGCAATATTCTACAATCTTTCGATAACGACTTTGCAACGAACCGTCGACCCTCGGAAAAAGAATGACTTGACCGTCCAAAAAACGGGCAAAGGGCGCCACCACGTAGCGGGCCCCCGGCAGGTGGCGCTCGGGATAAAACAAGGCTTCGCCGTAATTGAGCCTGAGTTGGTCGATCCACAGAGGCAACTTTCTTTGCAGCTGCTCAGGTCCTTCAATCACGCAATACCCGTGACCGCTCCCTCCGCGCACAGACTTTAAGACCAGCGGAAAACGACCGACGCGTTCCTCGACTTCTCGAACACTTTGGACCGGGTCGAGGCTGATGGCCAAATGTGCAACTCCGACTGTTTCAGCATGAGACAGGAGCTTGACTCGGTTTGAGAATAAACTGAGGACGCGAGGCGATGGCCCCAGGACTTGAATTCCCAGCTCCGATGCGAGGGTCACCAGCTCGGATCGCTCTGACCAAAACCCTGCCCCCGGATGTAAAAAAATCGGCCCTTGCCCGCGGTCGGCAAACTCTCGCAGGGTCGCTCTCAGTCGATCGATTGCCATGGGACCAGCTGATTTGAGTGGCTCGGCACTTAATCCCAAAGCCGACAGGTCCTGGGCAATGGTGTCTGTGATCCCAGCCCCTTCCAAAACGCCTACACGCGCGCCTTTCGGCACTTGGGGGCTGAAGCCGGCTTTTTTTAGGTCAACCACGCGCATGGGGTTCAGGCTAACTCAGCGGCTTAACCAAACCAAGAGTGCAATCCCTCAGCTAGTTCGTGGCATTCCGCGTCCACTCCCGCTATAACCTTGTTATGCGAGTTCCTGAGCAAATGGCTTCGGCCTTTGGAGAGCCGTTTCAAAATTTGATCGCGCGTTTTGCCGCAGATCAAAAGCTCATGACCTCAGTCGAAGATCTCTCGTCGGATCGATTTATTGCGCGCTCACTGATTCCTCACATCGAAAAACTTTCGCAACTTTTTAACCGTACTGAAAAATCACAGGACAGCGGACTCGATCCCTACTGGAAAAATTCCTCCAACCGCGCCCATCTCAGACTCGCGTATTTTCTCTATTTCATGCCGAGCAATCTTTTTCGAACCGCCTCCATCTGGGCGGAGCTTTCTCGGCTGGGGTTCAAGTGGCCCAGCGGTCGGACGCTGAAAGGAATTGAACTCGGCGCGGGCCCGGCTTCGGGGGCCTGTGGAATCGCCGCGGGAGAAAAATATTCGCCGACTGGAATTCCCAATGCAGGCCACTGGGCGCTCATCGAACAGGATCGCGCGACCCTCGAACTCGGGGCGCGTTGGGCAAATGATTACTTCTCCGACGTTGGAATGTCAGATTGGGGCACGCGCACGTTTCATAGAAAAATCAGTTTTAACGAACCCCTGCTTCCGCAAAACGCACCCAAGTTCAATCTTTGGCTGATGAGTTTTATGCTCAATGAGTTTTCGGATCCTGCTCCCGTCTTGGCGTCTCGGCTGATGGACGCGTGGGAGCGGCACCTTGAAGAAGAAGGAATCATCATTTTGGTGGAGCCTGCGCTGAAGCTGCAATCACGAAGATTACTGGAACTTCGGAAGGCCCTTTTGGTGGAACGCGAAACTCGCGGGGCCTTTGATTTTCAAGTTTTGCTCCCTTGTCTAGGTCATCAATCCTGTGGCGCTCTCGCCGCAGAAGAAGATTGGTGCCACGAAGAAGTTATGTGGTGGCGCCCACCTTACTTTCGAGTCATCGATCGACTCGCGGGGCTGGACCGAAAAACGCTCCCATTCAGTTACCTGGTACTCGCGCGAAGCAATCGTCCGAGAGAGGAAATCCTGCCTGCACTCGACAAATCTCGCGCAGAATCCCGATACCGGCTCGTCAGCCCGTCTCATCGCGAGGGAAACGATCAGGAGTTTTTTATCTGCGGACAAGACGGAAAGCGACGCGCACGGTTTCGTGGGAAATACAAACAATCCGCCATGCTTCCAGCAAATCCGGACGACGACGCGCGCTTGCAAAGGGGTGATCTACTGTTGAATGCCGACGTGCGCGGGGACATGAACGCATCCCGAATTGAAAAAATAGATCGCGTGACTTAACCGCGTTCGCGGAGAAGCTTTTCGAGTTCGTCCATGCTGACGGTTTCACGCGCTCCACCAAAAGCCTTGAGCGTGTGCTCAAGACGATTGACCAAGATCTCCTGCTCTTCTCCGGTTTCCTCACCATGATGAATCAGCAGATGCTTCACGGTAGTGAGTGCGTCCCAAAGACTCCCTACGCATTTTCGAATCTGAGACTTATTTTGAGCGGTCTCACCTTTGATTGCGATTTCTTCGCCTAATCCCGCTATGTGGGCGACATGTTCAAGCCCCAGTTGCAGGGCCGTACCGCGAATCGCGAACATTCTTTTCGAAAATACCGAAAAAAGATGCTTGTTGGCTTCCATGTCTTTTTCAATCGTCGACAAGGCTTCCTCGGCGGTCTGCGCGAAGCCATTGAGTTCTTGGATAAAATCCTGAATTGAAGAGCTCATCACATCACCTGCTTCTTTTTGAGGACCGCAACAACTTTGGCCTGAACCTGCGCTGCAGTCATGGGTTTCATGATGTAGTCGTCCACGCCGCTCTTGACTGCTTCGAGGACTTGTTCGCGGGTATTTTCGGCGCTGACCATGATAAACGCGATGTTTTGGTGCATCGGATGAGCGCGCATGTGCTTCAACAACGAGATTCCATCCATGGGTTCCATGTGCCAGTCGGAAAGAACCACATGAATGAGTTCTTTATCCAGGATCGCTTTGGCCTCTTCACCGTGGTATGCGGAATAAATTCGTTTA
>CAMBEX010000063.1 GCA_945865865.1 Bdellovibrio sp. ZAP7 | reverse complement strand
TATATCGGAGAAGATGCGCGCTTTTGGATTTGACTGTTGGCAGATACCGACAGTTTGTGGGCAAGGACCTACAGTCGGCGCCCACAACGTGGTTTTGGTTTGGCGTAGAGGCGTGATTTTATTGAAAATCCAAAATGCGGTCTCCTGGTCCGAAAGCTGCTCTAGCGCTGGATCGAAAGGAGACATCACCATGAAGATCAAGGCTGTTCAGGGCGCAACGGAATCGTTTCGTCGTCTGTAAAAAAAGAGGTCAGGCCAGATGAGGCTCGGTGAGGGCTTCATCTGGTCAAACCGACTTTACCTTTCTTGCAAGTTCTTCGGTGAGTCCAGATTGTATGTACCGCCCTTATCCCGAACTCGAAATTCAATGGAATCCTGATTACACAAACTTTGTATTAAAATGTCCGTGGGTTAGTATCGAGGTCGAAGTCGACCCGAGCGATCGCGAGAACGTTTTGAGTCAGTTGCATTCGGGTTTTGCGCCGGAGTTTTTAGAATTCTTTTCTGATTATCCCATCAGCTATTTTAGGCCGAGAGCGCTCCCTGAATTTGCGATTCAAACTCTAGATTTTTCATGGGGCCGATCTTCGTGGCCCGCAGATCAGATTTTAGAGCAATCAGAAATTCCTGGCGCTGACGGACTCTATGATCCGCAAACCGCTTATGGCCTCATTAGGCGTCAACGACTGATTCGAGAATCATCAGCAAAGTCTACGCTGGGGGTTTATTCTGAATTGGGTCAACTTTTAGATCAAAACGAAGCAGCCTTCCTTCAGGTTGCTCGTGAAATTCTCCGGCAAACTTACCATGTAACCTCGCAGTGTGATTTTGCGCTGGCTCCAGCAAGCCTTGCGTCGCCATTGGATTCTAAAAAAATAAATTCTTATCGGCGAAGCGAACTCGGGCACGACCGCCTCGTCCTGAGGTCGCTCAATGAACTGGGCGTAAGGAAGTCTCAGCTTTCGGAGGTCATGATTTTACCCGAAACAGCCCGCAGTATGGAGCTTTTGCGCGAGGCGGCTCAACATCATCCGCTCGCGTTTTGTTGTCTGGTTGGACTTTTTGAAGGCGAAAGTTTCTCAAAGTCCGATCCGTTAGCTGACCTGCTTGCGAGAAGTTCAAGGCCCAAGGCAGCTGAAGGAATTCAAAAGCACTTTGAGATTAATCGTGACGGAAATCACGCACAGATCGGTGAGTCCTTTGTGAAGGATCTCGGGCCGGTGAGCGAGGAGGCCATACGAAGTGCGATTTTCATGACCGAAGAGGCGGTTGCCTTGGGCGTCGCGCTCAATGACCATTTTGTCAGGAAGGTGCGGTCATGCTGAGTCGCAAATTGGTTGAGCACCTCAGGGAATATGTACTCCCCGGATTTGAACTGAAGTCAGAGAATCTTATAGGAGTCCTGATCACCGGCTCCAGAGTGACGGGAGGGGCGAGAGCCGGGTCAGATCTGGATGCGTGGGTTTGTGTGGATGTGAGCGACACAGATCTGTCGCTGAAGTACCACGGTTCGATGTGCGTGGGGGGTGGGGTTGTTCCACTTGAGATCACGATTCAATCGCTGGCTCATGTTCAATGCCGAATCCGTTCGGAAGTAACTGCGAGCGAGATTCCGTGGTTATTTGCGATTTCTGGGGCCGAGATCATTTTGGATTTGGATGGCAAGCTGCTGCAGCTCAAGCGCCTCGCTGAATCAAAACTCGCGCAACTGGGAACCGAAACTCTAGAGGCATATTCCGGCAGAAATGCGCAAGGTGTTTTGCCGCTGATTCAGATCGCATCCACCGAAGTCAGGGACTGTGTCCTGAGTTTGGCGAGAACGAAACCGACCGCTGCGCTGGCGCGCGCGCTCGAGTTTTTACCTGACCTCAATCTATACACGGCGATCTTTGATCGCGTTACTCATGAGGACCTTCGCGCCTCGCCGCTTCCGATGAGTTGTATTTTGAGTGGGAGTGATCGTCCTGCGCGGCTTCTGGATGTGAGTAAATATCCGGCTGAAAAATGGTTTGAGGATTTAGTCGCCGAAATTGATCACCACATTGTGAATTCGAAGTCACTCAGAGCGCAATCGTGGTGGGAGCAGTTCTTTGCGTTGGTTGATCGGTATTTTGCGGGGCACACGGGTTGCCCTCTCTACTTAAATTCTTTCGCCGACGCTGAATCCTGGTTTCGAGCGTGAATAAATTAAAAAAAAGACCGGAGTCGTTTTTATGAAAAAGGCATTGGCGTTGGACGCGCTCTTTGAATCGGCGCGACTCCTGACGGGCGCGACCTCAGCAATCTATTTGGGATCCAAGGGCGTGGGCTTGGCCACTCTTGCCGAGCTTAAGATGATTCAGTGTGTAGCTGGATTTTTGCTCGAGCTTCCAACTGGGCTTGCTGCGGATGTGTTCGGCAAGCGGAAGGCATTGATGCTTTCGGCGATTGCGGGAGGACTGGCTTTTCTTTTTTATCGACTTGGAAATGGTTTTTCCGCTTTTGTAGTGGGTGAACTGCTTACTGCGCTCTGTCTGGCGCTTTGGTCGGGTGCGTATGAGGCCTTTGCGCTTGAGCAGGGTTCGAACGCTCGGTCCACTGGAGAGCTGAGTCGGTTTTTTCACCTCAACTCGGCTCTCAATAGCGGGGCAACAGTGATGTCGGGAGTTTTTGGCGGGTGGATCGCGAGTAAGCATCCGGACCTTCCGTACGAACTTTCGGCCTTTGGAATGTTGTTGATTCCGGTAGTGCTTGGGTTGGGTTTTAGAAGTCTGAAGTCGGCAGACTTGACTGCGCAAAAGTCCGAAGTGAAAGGGCCTCAGTCCTTTGTGGCCACGATCTATGGGTTCAATCAAAAGCTTTGGAGTCAGGGTGAAAGCACGATGGCTTGGTTGAAAGGCTCAGCCGAGGCACGCCACCTGTTTCTGTGCTCGCTTGCGGTTCAGGCGTTGATTCAACCCATGATCTATTGTTGGCAGCCCTGGTTTGAGAAAATATCCGATCACTCGAGCGCGACGTCCTTGGGCGCAGTTTTTGGGACGTTTCAGTTGTCGCTTTTGGTTGCGGGTAGTGTGGCCGCACGATTAATGAGGTCTCCTCAGGGTAGAAAATTTCTGGCACAGCCGATTCTCTGGCTGGGTTTTGCAGGATTTAGCTACGGGTTCTCGAAAGCGGGCGCAACACCGCTTGGACTGGCTCTTTTTTGCGGTGCGGAGGCGTGCATGGCACTCAGTCTCTCGGCGTTCAAGGCGCGGCTTGCGGAGACGTGTCCGGCACAAATTCGAGCTTCTGCGTTTAGCGCCCTAGCGCTCGGCGGAAGGGTCGCAGGATTTGTGTCGTTGGGTGGAGTTTTTTTGATGCTGAGAAGTTCGTTGAGTCTGGCGCATGTTTATCTCGGGACTGCGGTGGGTGCGCTTATTTTTGCGTTTGCGCTTGGGGCGCGGGAACGGCGTTTGGATGATGGGCTAGACGGCGAGTTGCAGCTGGGGCGCTGAGATCATCATTTCTTATAAGTCGGGAACTTGTTGGGCGGGTGCCTATGTTTTTGACAGTCGGAGAGGTGAGGGCAGACTCTAACTCCCTAAACTCATTGGCCAGTTTCTATCATCTTTTTTGGAACCAAACTTGCTCAAGCCGTTCTCGGTTTGAAAACGCGAAAGTCACTCAAATATTTTGCTCTGATTTTAGGTGTGTGGAACGTGTGGACCGCGACTGCGCGCGCGACGTCGATTTACCAACCCGAAGCTGAGCAGGAAAGTTCGCGCAGTGGACTCTCAGGCGCAGGAATAGGACACGCCGATCAGGTCTTTTTGAATCGGCTGAACTGGATTCTTGGGCACTACGAGACTTCGCTTCGAGAATGCGCTTTGCGCATTCCATTCAAAGAGGCAATTACACCCGCAACCACTGCCTTGAGCATTCGCAAGTCAATCGGTTCGTCTATTCGCTCTGAGGCCTGGGCTGATCCTGTTTATCAAGCGCTTGCTTTGATTGCGCAGGCAGAGTCCTACGATTCGAGCGGCGGTGGAGTTTGTACTCCGGAGATCCAGGCCGCCCGTAAGCGAATCGAACACGCGGAACGAAAAAAGTTTGCACCATTCGTCAAGGCGATCCAGGCGACTGCACCCAAAGAGTACAAGTCCATTGCGAGCAAACTGGATCCACATTGTTCGTTGCCCGTAGCTCCAAATTCACAGGGCTATGTCGACTCCAATCCTTGCTTTGCTGGAGATCGACTGGTTTTTGAAAGGATTGCGCCTTTTATTCTCTCGCACGAGAGTTTTGTCTCAGCGTTTGATCGCACGGTGCAAGGCCTTGCCGACGGTTCGGTGCTGGATCTTTGGCGGCTCTACCTAGCTCAGGAACGCTTTGCCAATGACTGGGCGTTTGATGAGCGAATGAAGTTTCTTGGGTTTTTGGCTTTTGGAATGAGTTCGGCGACGTCCAGCGCAGGTTATGTGGATGGTTATGCTGAGCAAGCTTGGCGCGAAAAAATGCCAGACGTTGGTGAGGCATATCGTAATTACCACGGGTACAAACGGATCAAGTCGCAGTTTTCCAGCACCTGGAATCTCGCTCTCAAAAAAGAGATCCGTATACAGGTCAATGGTCTGGACTGGGACGGTGTCAATCGACACGAAGCGATGGCGGCGTTTCTGGCTTGTGAGTTAGCGACTGACGACGTGACGCTTGCTACCCATCTCTTGCCGCGAGTCCTGACGCAGTCGATGGGGGTTGCCTACGAATCCAAGGATTTGCTCTCGCATCTGCGCGACGGCGTTTCACTCAAAAACAGTTTGAACGGCTTTCAGGTCGATACGTCCCGTTACGAGCGGGGATATCGGCGTGGGATTCATTTTTGTCGGTTTCAAAGGGAATTTCCCGAGGAGGTCTCATGAAAAACGGTGTGTCGAAGAAGAGTAATGGGTTGATGGCGGGTATGGCTGCACTTGCAGTCGCTGGCGCTTTGGAGACGAGCGCGCACAGCGCCGATATTTTAATCGCGATGGGAATTGCCAAGGCCAATATTCAGGCTGCCGCTCGCGACCCGAGGGTGGAAGTGGATCCTGGTTGGCGTATTGTGATCAACAATGTGAGTCGTGCCTTTGATCGAGCCAAATTTCTTGAGGCGACGCCTGGATTTACTTGGGAGCAGTGTGACGAGAAACAACGGGTTTTGGCCTATGTTTTTCGCGGCGGCACAGAGGTCTATATTTGCCCGCTTCAGTCGAAGCAGGGAAATGATCACATGGCTCAGACTCTCATCCATGAATCCACCCATGTGTCGGGCAATTACGACGAGTGTAAAACAACCGAAGTAGAGCTCTCAATCACCACATTGGCTGGAAAACAACCGTACAGAAATGGATACGTCAAACGCTGCGGTTTCGATGGGCGATTTGATTTTCGAGGAGATAGTGCAGACTGGGGAGTGGATGCGCAGCCGAGCGGAAAGGCTCCCTCTGACTGGGGCGTTGAGCAGAAGCCTCGTTAGGACTGAATCTTCTTCCAAATCTCAAGCTGAGCCTTGTGGACCTGTTTAACGAGAGCCGCGCGCGCAATCGCGTTTACGCCCTTTTTGCGGTCGTAGACTTGTTTGCCGTCGACCATCGTCCATTCGACATGCGAGGGCTGGGCAGAATACACGATCGATGAGGCAATGGCTTCGCGGAGCCGGTCCGTATCCGTTGATTTTGGGCCACTCTTGCGCGCGGAAAAAAGCGCGGGCGCAGGCAACGTGTTTTCGGGCTGCATCAGATCGAGCGCGACGAGATCGGCTTTTTTTCCAACCTCGATCGAACCGATGTCATCAAACCATCCGAGCGCTTTCGCGCCATCGCGCGTGGCCATGTCGAGCACGGTTTGCGCGCGCATGGATTTTGGCCCGTTACCGGGTTTATGAAGAAGCGCGGCAAGCCTCATCTCTCCAAAGATATTGAGGTTGTTGTTGCAAGGTGCTCCGTCGGCACCGAGCGCGACGTTGATTCCTTTTTTTTGCATCTCCGGAACGCGAGCCAGTCCCGAAGCGAGTTTCATGTTGGAGCTTGGGCAATGAACGACGTGAGTGCCGGAGCGTCGGAGCAGTTCCATCTCGTTGGGTTTGAGCCAGATGCAGTGCGCGAGAACCAGATTTTTTGAAGTGAGCCCAAGTTGGTCGAGGTATTCGATGTTCTCGCAGTTGACGAGTTTTTTGACCATCTGAATCTCTTTGAGGTTTTCACTGGCGTGCGTGTGAATGATCGCGTCTTGCTCGCGCGAAAGCCTTGCGACCTCTGAGAGAAGTTCTTCGGTACAGGAAATGACAAAGCGCGGGGCGTACGAAACACGGATTCGGTCATCCTGTGATCCATGCCAGATCTTGTGCAGGAGTTTCGCTTCGGCCAAAGCGTCGCGCGTGGACTCGCGGAGATTAGGCGGAGTGGTCTTGGGATGATCCATCAGACACTTGCCGACACTTGCCCGGATCCCGGTATCACGAACGGCTTCAAAAATCGCTGACGTGTGGCGCACAGTCCCCATGTCCAAAATGCAGGTGGTGCCAGAAGAGAGGAGTTCGTGAATTCCCAAAAGCGCGCTCGTTTTTAGGGTCTCGTGAGTATGCGCGGCTTCCATGACCCAAATGCGCTTAGAGAGCCAGTCGAGAAGTTCGAGATCATCAGCCTGATTTCTAAAAAGCGTCTGACAAAGATGGATATGCGCCTGAACAAAGCCAGGCAAAACCACTTTACCTTGAGCCTGAATGACTCGGGTGTTTTTGCCGATGTTTTTCGGCGCGTTCTTTGTGGTCTTTGTGATCTTGGCGATGCGTCCATCGACAATTTGAATATTGCCCAGAAAAACATCGCGTTTAGCATTCTGGGTGACGATGTGAGCGCCAACGATCCAGGTACTTTCAGTCTTGTTTGAGCGTGCGGACTTTTTCATGGCAGGAAAAATTGCTGAGTTCAGCGGCGCGAGAGCAGATGGTCAGGGGTGAAGGCTCGTGGAAAAATATCGGCAAACTTGAAGGACTCCGCGTCCCCTACGAGGTTGGTGGTGTGGACTAGGGTGTTATCGCCAAATTCGGCGATCACCTGTCTGCACATTCCGCAGGGAGGCCAAGGAGGGTTGGAATCCGTGATCACGACGACTTCTGTGATCTTTGCATGACCTTCGCTGACTGCCTTCTGAATCGCCACGCGCTCCGCGCAGACGGTCGCGCCGTAGGACGAGTTTTCGATATTGCAGCCGCTGAAAATTTTTCCATCACTCGTGCGAATCGCCGCGCCCACTTTGTGGCTGCTGTAGGGGCTGTAGGAGCGCTCGCGAGCTGACTTGGCCGCGATGTAGAGTTCTTGTGTTTGCTTGGAGAGGGATTGGATTTTTTGCATGTACTAGAGGCCTCGAGAATTTCCGGAAGAAAGGGCGGCGAGCCGTGGCATCGCTTTCTCGATTAAGAGTCCCATTTTTCCGGCGGCAAGAAGTGAGTTTTCCATGACTTCCTGATGCGTGAGTTTCGTGGGCGAAAGTCCCGCAGCGAGATTAGCGATACAGCTCAGCCCCGCCACGCGGACGCCCATATGATTGGCGGCGATGACCTCGGAAACCGTGGACATTCCTACTGCATCGGCTCCCCAGATTCGAAACATCTTCACTTCAGAGGGAGTCTCGTAAGACGGGCCGAGTACTCCGACATAGTTTCCGGTGTGCACGGTGACTGAGAGTTCTTTCGCGGTTTCCTGCAGAATTTGGGAGCAATTTTTGCTGTAGGGTTCCGAAAGATCCGGAAAGCGTTGGCCGAGTTCTGGGTCGTTAGGACCAAGGAGCGGAGTGTCGCCCGTAAAATTGATGTGGTCGTCGATGATCATGAGATCGCCCGAGCGGTAGCGGGTGTTGATTCCACCCGCGGCGTTGGTGACGACCAGTGTGTGAATGCCTAGCGCGCAAAGGGTGCGCACCGGATAAACGACTTCTTGCATCGAGTGGCCTTCGTAGCGATGAAAGCGGCCTTGCATAAAGACCGTCGGAACGCCGTTGAACTTTCCGATGACGAGTTTGCCGCTGTGACCGATGACCGAAGTCTCATGAAAATGCGTGATCTCAGAATAAGAAATCGTGACCGCATCGGTCGCTTTTTCGACGAGCGGGCCTAGGCCTGAACCCAAAACGATTCCGACCACCGGCTTGAGAGTGGTTTTGGAGCGAATGGATGCGACAGATTCTTGAATCTTTTTGGATGTCGTTTTCATCGGGACAGGCAGGTGACCATAGAAAATGGCCTAGGTCAAAGTGTATCAAGCACCAGTTTGGGCACGGGTTTGCGCGAAGATGAAATCTCAAGTGCAGCGTGAAAATCAGCCTCGAGAGTTTCGAGTCTCAATCCTTCAGGGGCGTGAACCGTCACGATAGGATCGCCAGGCTGCACGCGAGCGCCTAGTTTTTTGTGAAATTCCATCCCGACTCCAAAGTCGATTGTGTCGGTTACTTTTTTTCGGCCCCCGCCGAGTTCGACCAGGATTTTTCCGATGAGCTCGGTGTCCATTTTGTTGATGATCCCGCGTTTTCCGGCTTTCCATTGAACGACCACGGGCGCTTTTTGGAGTCGCTCCGGATGGTCAATCAGGTCCAAGTCGCCACCCTGAGCGGCGACCATCTCGCGGAAATATTTCCAGGCGCTTCCATCGGTGAGTCTCGCCGCGGCTAGCTTTCGTCCTTCGGAAAGATTTCTGGAAATTTTTCCGAGTACGAGCATATGGGCGCAGAGTTGAAGCGTGAGCTCTTTAAGATCGGCTGACGAAAATTCGGGCGAACGCTGGGCGCGTGTCTGGGTCATGACCTCGATGCATTCGCGAACTTCTAGCGCGTTTCCGGCTGTATAGCCCAGAGGTTGGCTCATGTTGGTGATCAGTGCGCGGCAGGGGAGTCCCAATTTTTTAGCAACCCCAATGAGCGCGCGCGAAAGTTCACGCGCTTCTTTAATCGTTTTCATGAAGGCGCCGCTTCCGACTTTTACGTCGAGCACGAGCGCTTCGGCACCCTCGGCGATTTTTTTAGAAAGGATTGAACCACAGATGATCGGGGTACACTCAATCGTCGCGGTGACATCTCGGAGTGAGTAGAGTTTTTTGTCGGCCGGGCAAATCGTCGAGCTCTGGCCAATGATCGCGCACCCCACTTTTTTTAGAATCTCTTCGAACCGCGCGCGCGAAATCTGCGGACTAAATCCGGTAATGGACTCGAGTTTGTCGAGCGTTCCTCCGCTGTGACCCAAGCCGCGTCCCGCCATCATCGGAACTTTGAGTCCGCACGCAGCCGCAAGCGGCGCAAGAATCAGTGAGACTTTGTCGCCTACGCCACCCGTCGAATGTTTGTCGACTTTGGGTCCATGAACCGAGGCAAGTTCGTACTGTTCACCGCTTGCGACCATAGCTTCGGTAAAAGAGACCGTTTCGGAGGTGGTCATTCCTTTGAAGTAAGTCGCCATCAAGAAGGCGGTGGCCTGGTAGTCCTCGACTTCACCCGAAGTGACTCCGCCAATGAAGTAGCGGATTTCTTCGCGCGTAAGCTCGTGTCCGTCGCGTTTTTTTTGAATGAGATGTGCGGGATTCAGCATGAAGCGACTCTTCGGGGTTACGCCGAGTTAAAGGATCTCAGCAAGAAATGACTGACCGGCCAAAGAACTTTCGGGTTCAGTTCCGATTAATGCGTGCGCAACCGTGGCGCCCACGTCAGCGAAACTTTCACGGGTTCCAATCGAGACGGTTCCGGTTTTCTTTTGCGCCGGTGTGTAAGCCAGAAGCGGAATGTACTCGCGCGTATGGTCCGTACCTTTGAAGGTGGGGTCGTTGCCGTGGTCCGAAGCGAGAATCAAAAGATCTCGCTCAGTCATGGCGCCCAAAATTTGAGGGAGCGCCCGATCGAACTCTTCAAGAGAGTGCGCGAATCCGGGAACATCGCGGCGGTGGCCATAGAGCATGTCAAAGTCGATCAGGTTGCAAAATACGAGAAGCTTTTTTGAGCCAGTGGCAACCTGCCGTTCCTGAATGGTTTCGATCAGCACGCGAATTCCGTCGGCATTTCCTTTAGTGTCGATGTTTTCCTGAACACCCCGGCCTGCGTAGATGTTTGAAATTTTTCCGATTCCAAGTGTTGCAATGCCTTTTTCGGTGAGCTCATCCAAAATGGTTTTCGCAAATGGGAGTTGAGCGTAGTCCTTGCGATTGTAGGTGCGGGTATAGGGTTTTCCTTGCGCGGGGTTTCCGATAAACGGCCGGGCGATCACGCGACCGACTTGAAGTTCGTCACAAAGTTTTCGCGCGGATTTGCAAATGTCGTAAAGGCGCTGAAGGCCAAAGGCTTCTTCGTGAGCGGCGACTTGCCAAACGCTGTCGGCGCTCGTGTATAAAATGGGTTTGCCGGTGCGGATGTGTTCGTCGCCGAGTTCAGCGATGATTTCGGTTCCGCTGGCCGACTTATTTCCGAGTACACCCGGAAGGTTGTTTTCGCGGCACCAGCGATCGATGACTTCTTGAGAAAATCCGTCGGTGTAGGTGGGAAAAGCTTTTTCGACAACGAGCCCCGCCATTTCCCAATGGCCGGAGGTGGTGTCTTTTCCTTGAGAGAGTTCTTTTGCGCGGCCCCAAGCGCCGTGTCCCTGGCCCGTGGACTGTGCGGGAACGCCTTCGATCGGCGTGATGTTTCCGAGACCGAGTTCCGCGAGGTGAGGCAGGGCGATTTCGCGGTGTTTTTGTTTGAAGACTCGAGCGAGATTGCCGAGAGTGTTTGCGCCGGAATCACCATACGCAGAAGCGTCCGGAAGCTCTCCCGCTCCGACACCGTCGAGAACCACCCAAATCACGCGATCAAAGTTGGAAGCTAAAGCCATGGCTTTTCTTCGCACAGGGCTTATGCCTGTTCAATAACTTCCCGGCTGGGCGGGTTGTGAGGCTGAGGGTTTGAGGAGCGCGGCCCCTGCCGAGGCACCGATGCGGGTCGCGCCAGCCTTCACCATCTGCATCGCATGCTCAAAGGTACGGATTCCACCGGATGCTTTGACTCCCATCTCGGGGCCGACCGTTTCTCGCATGAGCCGAACGTCTTCGACCCGGGCGCCTCCCAACGAAAATCCCGTTGAAGTTTTGACAAAGGCGGCCCCGGCTTTCTTTGCGAGTTGGCAGGCGGTGACCTTTTCGGAATCGCTCAAAAGGCAGGCCTCAATGATGACTTTTACTGGGTGGGGCAGTGCGGCTTCGACCACGGCGCGAATATCATCCAGGACGTAATCGAGCGCCTTTTCTTTGAGTCTTCCGACGGCAATGACCATGTCGATTTCGCAGGCACCATTTTGAACGGCGCGACGCGTCTCAAAGGCTTTGGTTTCGGAGTCACAGGCTCCCAGCGGAAAACCGACGACAGCGACCGGGAGCACAGTGCTGCCTTTTAAGGCTTGAGCCACTTGTGGAATCCACGAACTATTGACGCATACTCCGGCAAAGCCATGAGCCAGTGCGTCGTTACACATCTGCTGGATTTCAGAGAAAGTAGCGTCGGCTTTGAGTAGGGTGTGATCAATCAGTTTAGGTAGTTCAGGCAGTTCGGGCAAGCAATGGGCAGTATTTTCCTGGGAATTTTGCATTTTTCGGGGAACCTGACTGGTCCTGTCTAATTTTTTACTTGAACAGTCAAGGCCCTTTGGCTAACTCTATAGATGAGGCTAAGAACGTGTTTACGTGGCGGCCTCAAAAAGTTTTGATTGGAAAGTTCCAATTCCCCGACAACGAAAAGGTGTGAATTTAGAGTTGAGACTTTTAAGGACCAAAGTATCGGGATGGTCCCTATCGGAGTAAAAATTGCGGGAGTCGCAGCAAAGAGCGCCGGACAAGGCGCAGACTCCTCGAGTGAATTAAGTAATTATTGGCAAAAATTTTGGAAACCATCGGCGTCAAGATCGCGGTGGGCACAGTTTTGGGAGCTTCAGCTTTGTCATTCAACGGTCAATCCGAAAATCGTTTCGCTGGGAGTGAGTGGGGGTCGAGAACCTCCGTGATTCACCGGCGTGGCGTTGTGTTTTCGTTGATTCACCGGACAAATGGACTTGAGCTTCAAACAGTCTGCTCAGGGGTGCATTTGCACCTCAATTCCCGCGATCTTTGATTTCCGTGGTTTCTCTTACCGGGTGATTGGGCCAAGCCCTCTCACCGAGCGCTGAATGAGGCGCTTAAAAAGACGGAAGCTCAGCTTCTGTCATTGAAAGAGAGAACGGAATGTCTACAGAACTCATCATCAATTCATCCCTCC